>NZ_JAAQWK010000019.1:0-131277 GCF_012985445.1 Pseudomonas sp. WS 5532 | reverse complement strand
CCAGCTTGGTCATGACACTGGCTGGTGCTTGTTTTTCAAACCGTTCTAAAACCTTTTCCCACATAGCTTCGTCGTCCTGACTGAATTGATTAGGGGATTTTAAACCAAGACCTTGAAAGGCATGGCTGTAAGAGCGGAACCATACGCCGCCGTTACCTAAATAACGGATATGCCCCCTCAACGCCCAGTCAGTCGAATCTGCTCCTTGGCCTGCTTCACCACATTCTCCACCGTAAACCCAAACTTCTCCTGCAACTTGGCCAACGGCGCCGACGCGCCAAAACTGTTCATCACCACCTTGGCGCCAGTCTGCCCAACGTAGCGGTCCCAACCCAGCGGGCCTGCCTGTTCCACTACCACACGGGCTTTTACCGCGGGCGGCAAGACACTGTCGCGATACGCCTGATCCTGGTCCTCAAACAATTCCCAACTGGGCATCGACACGACCTGAGCGGCAATGCCTTCAGCTTGCAACTGCTCATAAGCCGCCACCACAAGGCTCACTTCACTGCCGGTCGCCAACAGCAGCACCTCAGGCTTATCGGCACCCGCCAACACATAAGCGCCTTTGGCCGCCCCAGACGCCGCCGCATACTTTGTGCGATCCAAGGTCGGCAACGCCTGGCGCGACAACACCACGCAGCTCGGCCGATGGGTTTGTGCCAGGGCCACCTTCCACAGCTCCAACGTCTCGTTGGCATCGCCGGGGCGCAAGGTGAGCAACCCCGGTGTGGCGCGCAGTTGCGTCAGGTGTTCGATGGGCTGGTGCGTCGGGCCGTCTTCACCCACGCCAATCGAGTCATGGGTAAATACGAACACCACTGGCAATTCCATGATTGCCGCCAGGCGGATCGGCGGTTTCATGTAGTCGCTGAACACCAGGAAGGTCGAGGTGTACGGCCGCAGGTAGCACAGCGCCATGCCATTGGCAATCGCGCCCATGGCGTGCTCGCGGATGCCGAAGTGCAGGTTGCGCCCGCTGTAGTCATCGGCACTGAAACGCCCGGCGCCGTCGAAGGTGAGGTTGGTCTTGGTCGATGGCGACAAGTCCGCCGAGCCGCCCAGCAGCCAGGGGATTTGTTGTGCGAAGGCATTCAGCACTTCGCCGCCGGCGGCGCGGCTGGCGATGCCCTTGGCGTCGGTGTCGAAGTGGGGCAGTTCGTCCTGCCAATGCTCCGGCATTTCGCCGGCGCGCATGCGGCGCAATTCATCGGCCAGTTCCGGTTCGTACTGCTCCAGCTGCGCCAGGTGTTGCTGCCAGGTTTCATACAGCGGCTGGCTGCGTTCCAGCAGCGCATCGCGCAGCACCGTGCGGGTGTCGTCGGGCACCAGGAAACTGGAATCCTGCGGCCAGCCGTAGGCCGCCTTGGTCAGGCGGATTTCTTCCTCGCCCAATGGCTCGCCATGGGCGGCGGCGGTGTTGTGTTTGTGCGGTGAGCCGTAGCCGATCACGCTGTCGACCACAATCAGGGTTGGCGCGCCGGTGTTGGCCTGGAAGGTTTCCAGCGCTGCGCTCAGGGCTTGCAGGTCGTTGGCATCGGTGACGTGCAAGGTGTGCCAGCCATAGGCCTGGAAGCGCTTGATCACGTCTTCGCTGAACGCCAGCTCGGTGTGGCCTTCGATGCTGATGGTGTTGTTGTCGTAGATCCAGCACAGGTTATCGAGCTTTAAGTGCCCGGCCATCGACGCCGCTTCGCTGCTGATGCCTTCCATCATGTCGCCATCACCGCACAGGGTGTAGACGTTGTAGTCGAACAGCACCTGGCCGTCGCGGTTAAAGCGTTTGCCCAGCCAGCGTTCGGCCATGGCCATCCCGACGCTGTTGGCGCAGCCCTGACCCAGCGGGCCGGTGGTGGTTTCCACGCCGGTGGTCATGCGGTACTCGGGGTGGCCGGGGGTCTTGGAACTCATCTGCCGGAACTGCTTGATGTCGTCCAGGCTGATCGCCGGCTGGCCGGAGCGCTTGCCGTGGGCATCAATCTCAACCACACCGGCCAGGTGCAGCAGCGAATACAACAGCATCGAGGCGTGCCCCACCGACAAGACAAAGCGGTCGCGGTTAGGCCAATCCGGATGTTCGGGGTGGTAACGCAGGAAGCGGCTCCACAGCGTGTAGCCCACCGGTGCCAGGCCCATGGGCGTGCCGGGGTGGCCGGAGTTGGCCTTTTGCACGGCATCCATGGCCAGGGTGCGAATGGTGTTGATGCATTGGGTGTCGACAGCAGTGGCAGCGTGAGTCATGAAACCGTTCTCCCTCGGGTGGCGATCTACAGTGGAGGGCAGGGCACGGCAAAGGTTTGATCCCATCATGCGCATTACGACGAACGGGACCGCCTTGACCCAAGACATGACAAGACCCCTTGGAATGGGCTAGTTTCAAGGCGTAGGCCATTGATCAACTTGCGGAGGTACTCCATGCCAGTGAAACACGACCTGTATCAGGATTTGGGTTTGAGCAAGGAAGAGGTCGACGGGCGTCGGGCGAAAAATCCCCATTTGAACGCGCTGTTTGATAAGTACAACACCGTCGATGAGCTGGTGGTGAGCGCCGAAAAGGCATCCGGTAGTGATGAGGCGTTGAAGAAGCTGAAGGATAAACGCCTGTTGGTTAAAGACGAGATCAGGGACTTGCTGCAATAAAACGTCCTACAGGACGCGGACATATTTGTTCAGAATTGTCTGAGCGACAGCCGGCGTTTCACTGCTTATGATGCCGGCCGTCCACCCGGCTCTGGGGACTGTTGCGGCGCAAGGATTGCGCTGCTGAGCCGGGCGGGCATCCTATTTCATGCACGCAGCGCCTGGATGCATTCATCCATGGAGCGCTGCTGCGTCTCGGCATACAGCTTCAATTCATCAATCGTCCGGCGGCCCAGCGCCTGCTCGAATTGAGCCTGGTTCGAATGGGCTGTGTAGTGACTTTGCGCCGCATCGCCCAGGTTCGACTGGAAAATCCCCGCCGCACTCACCGGCAGAAAATCCTCATACACCAAAGGCTCCACCGCCACGTGCCCGGCCGCCATCAAGGCCTCCAACGTTTGCGGCTGACCGGCCTGGCCGCGTGCCGCCAAGCCTTGCTCGGTCACGAAGTAGCGGAAATACGCCAGTTCCTGTTCACGCATCTGCGCGTGGTTATCGGGGAAGGCCTGGAAGTGTTGCGCCATCAATTCGACGTAACGTGCAGCGTTGCCCTCATTCGGGAAGGCGCCCAGTTCGTCGCGCGCCGCGTTCAGCAACTGGTCGTACAGGGCGCGACCCTTTGGCGTCAACGCCACACCCCGTTGTTCTATTTCGCCGAAGCGCGCGCTGTGGCTGCCTTTTGCGTCGGTAAACGCGATGGGCTCGTCGAGCGCCTTGAAGCTGGTCTGACGCAGCAGGATCGGGCACTGGCGACGTGGCGGGCCTTCGATCACGGCTTTGGGCGTGATGCCTTTGCCGGGCATCGCGGCCTGCACCTGATCGATGTCCAGAGTACGTGGGGTCAGGTGATTGATGTGCGGACCTTTGAACGCCACCACGTCGGCGATCAGGCGATGCTGGTCGCTCAATTGCTGGTATTGGGCGCCGGTCACGGTGGCGGTGTGGTGCCAGCGAAAGGTTTCCAGGGCCTCGCGGATAAACGCTTGGGCATCCGCGGCGTTGAGGCCACCGTCGCGTTCGGCTTGCTCGATCAGCGCCAAGGCGCCAGGGGTGAAAATCGAGCGTTTGGCCAGGGCGCTTTCGGCGAAGGCGCGCAGCTCGAGGTTTTCGATCAGTTCCAGGCGTAGCAAGGACGTAAAGACGCGGAACGGGCTGGCCTGCAGCGCCTGTTCATGCACAGCGCGAAAGGCGGTGGAATGCACCGGCACACCGGCGGGTGTGAGGTCGTAATAGCCCACCGGCTGCATGCCCATCACCGCAAACAGACGGCCGATGGTGACCAGCTCATGGGCGGTGCCCAGGCGGATGGCGCCGTGGCGTTCCATGGCCAGGCGCTCCATTTCACCGGTGCGCTGCAGTTGTTTGGCCAGGCCGGAATCACTGTCCAAAACCCGCGTGTTGGTCTCGGCCACCAGCTCCATCAGCGCGCCATAAAGCGGAACTTCATCTCGGTACATGTCGGACATGGCCCTGGAAAAGTCTTTGCGAATCTCGTCGGGGCTGACATACGCGGCACTTGGCATAGAAAAATTCCTGAACACGGTGGTGAGGGTGCGGCCTTTCTCTGGATTCTGTTGGGCTTTAAGGGGGCTGGCAAACGAAGAATCCTCAGGACTTCATTCTGCAAATGAATGAAATGACATGAATATGACAAAAATCGGCGCCAGGAAAATTTCATTTTCACGGGTACTTTCCTAACTAATTCTTCACGAGGCGCGCCCCGGTCCTCATGAAACAATCGTTACGTTTGTAGGGATGAAAACGCCGTTTGCACACAACGCACATAAAAAAATGTTTAGGGGCCGTTACACATGAAAATTTCTACACTGGCGTTATCCATCACCGCAGCGTTGCTCGCGCAACACGCGTGCGCTGATGACTTCGGGCTCGGTTCTCTGGGCACGGGCACGGGGCACAGCGGTTTCCTTGAAGACAGCCATGCGGCTGTCAGTTCGCGGACCATGTACTACAGCGCCGACAACCGTTCGGGCACCAACAACGATCTGCGCGAAGCCGCGACCTTGCTGCGCTTTGACTACAAATCCGGTTACACCCAAGGCACCCTTGGCGTCGGTTTCGACGTGATGGCGTTCGGCGCCTTGCGTCTGGACGGTGGCGACGGCCACGCCGCAGGCCCGGGCCTGGCGGGTAACGGCAACAGCTTCTTCCCGACCAAAAACAACGGCACTGAACCCGCCGACAGTTTCAGTCGCGCTGCGGGTAACGTGAAATTCCGTATTTCCCAGACCGAGTTGCACGTCGGTGGCGGTTTGGCCCCGGTGTTGCCTATTCTGGTTTCCAACGACAGCCGTGTGGCGCCGCAGACCTTCGACGGCGGCATCCTGACCTCCAACGACATCCCTAACGTGACCTTCACCGGTGGTGAGCTCAACCGTGCCGAAGGCCGTGCTTCCAGCAACGCCACGGGCTTGAGCGTTGCCGGCGGTACCCGCGACAGCGACAGCTTCAAGTTCGGCGGTGTGGACTACAAGCCGTTTGGCTCGTCCGACAACGCCATCGCTAAAAACCTGACGTTGCAGTACTACTACGCCGACCTGCAGGACTTCTACAAACAGAACTACTTCGGCCTGGTTCACGTGCTGCCATTGGGCAATGACCAATCGTTCAAGACTGACCTGCGTTACTTCGACAGCACCAGCGACGGCAAAAACGGTGACGCCGGCTACCAGTTCAACAACAACGGCGGCTACGCCAAGCACGCCGGTGAAGTGGACAACAAAACCTACAGCGCCGCGTTCACCTACCAGTTGGGCGGCAGCAGCCTGATGCTCGGTCACATCGGTGTGAGCGATGACGGCGGCTTCGTCTGGGTCAACCAGGGCAGCATCGCTGATCCAAACGCACAAGGCGCGGGCGGCAGCGACTTCTACCTGTTCACCGACGCCGTGGTGGGCCAGTTTTCCCGCGCGGGCGAGCAGGTCAATTTTGGCCAGTACTCCTACGACTTCAAGGCCCTTGTGCCAGGTTTGAAAGCCTCCGTGGCGTACCTGGACGGCACGGGCATCAAGTCCAAAGTGGCCGGTGGTTCGGATCAGAAAGAAAACGAAACCGACTTCCGCCTGGACTACGTGGTGCAGCAAGGCCCGCTCAAAGGCTTCGGCACCACCTTCCGTACTGGTACTTACAAAGGTCACAACACCGGCACTGCGGACCAGGACCAGACGCGCCTGATCTTCAACTACACCTACGCGATCTTCTAAGCTCGCGCCGCCACAAACGGAGGCCGCCTAGTCAGCGGCCTCTTTTTTTTGCGCGCGCGAACACGACTTCATGTGCATCCGCGCACGGATGGGTTTTACACTGCCCCCACTGTGTCAGTGATGGAGGACCCAATGACGGCCACGCCCGCAACCAACATCCTTGCAACCCTTGAAGGCCAGCGCCTGGCCGCCGAAGACGCCGAGCGCTGGCGCGAGTGGGGCCCGTACCTGAGTGAACGCCAATGGGGCACGGTGCGCGAAGACTACAGCGCCGACGGCGATGCCTGGGCCTACTTCCCCCACGAACACGCCCGCAGCCGCGCCTACCGTTGGGGCGAGGACGGCCTGGCCGGCTTCAGCGACAAGGCGCAACGCTGGTGCCTGGGCCTGGCGCTGTGGAACGAGCGTGACAGCATCATCAAGGAGCGCCTGTTCGGCCTCAACAACGCCGAGGGCAACCACGGAGAAGACGTTAAGGAGCTGTACTTTTTTGTCGACGGCGTGCCCAGCCATGCCTATATGCGCATGCTCTACAAATACCCGCATGCGGCGTTTCCCTACGCCGACCTGATCGCCGAAAACGCCCGCCGTGGGCTTGAGGATGCCGAGTACGAAGTGCTCGACACCGGCGTATTCGAAGACAACCGCTACTGTGATGTAACGGTTGAATACGCCAAGCATCAGCCCGACGATATTTTCATGCGCGTCACCGTGCACAACCGCGCGGACCAGCCGACGCGTGTGCAGGTGCTGCAGCAACTGTGGGCGCGTAATGACTGGAGCTGGACCTTTGACGCGCCCAAGCCGCAGTTGCGCCTGGACGGTGAACGGGTGCTGGCCCGGCATCATGAGCTGACCGATCGCCATCTCAGCGCCTGGGGCGAGGACGGCCTGGAGTGGCTGTTCTGCGAAAACGAAAGCAACTTCCCCAAGCTCGATGGGCAACCGGCGCAGGGGCCGTTCAAGGACGGCATCAACGACTACGTGGTGGGCGGCGCAGACTCGGCAATCCGTCGCGACACGGGCACCAAGGTCGCCGCGCGTTTCAGCCTCGAACTGGCGGGCCAGCAGAGCAAAACCCTGTACCTGCGGTTTGCGCCGGTGGACGCGCCTGAGGTCAATGCACGCAAGCTGTTCGAGCTGCGTCGCCAGGAGGCGGACGACTTCTACGCCGCCTTGCAGCAAGGCATTGCCGATGCTGACGCGCGCAATGTGCAGCGTCAGGCCCTGGCCGGGTTACTGTGGTCCAAGCAGCTCTACTACTTTGATGTAAACCAGTGGCTCGACGGCGACCCGGCCCAACCCGCGCCGCCGCCCGAGCGCCTGCACATCCGCAATACCCATTGGCGGCACTTGTCGAACTTCGACATCCTGTCCATGCCCGACACCTGGGAGTACCCGTGGTACGCCTCCTGGGACCAGGGCTTCCAGGCCGTAGCGATGGCGCTGATTGATCCGGGGTATGCCAAGCAACAGCTGTTGTTGCTGGTCAAAGACCGTTTTATGCACCCCAATGGCCAGCTGCCGGCGTATGAATGGCGTTTCGACGACGCCAACCCGCCGGTGCATGCCTGGGCCAGTTGGCGCGTGTATCAGCAGGACAAGGCGCTGACCGGCGTGGGTGACATGGATTTCCTCGAGCGGATTTTCCACAAGCTGCTGCTGAATTTTTCCTGGTGGGTCAACCGTAAGGACGCCGAGGGCCGCAACCTGTTTCAGGGCGGCTTTTTGGGCCTGGACAACATCGCCTTGTTCGACCGCTCGGCCACTTTGCCGCCCGGCTACCAGCTGGATCAGGCCGACGGCACCGCGTGGGTCGCCGCCTATGCCCTGGACCTGATGCGCATCGGCCTGGAACTGGCCAAGCGCAATGGGGTGTACGTGGATATCGCGGTGAAGTTTTTCGAGCACTTCCTGTACATCGCCGGTGCGATCAACCGTGTCGACGACAGCGCCGAAGGCTTGTGGGATGAGCAGGACCAGTTCTTCTACGATGTGCTGCACCGCCCGGACGGCCAGAGCGAGCCGGTGCGCCTGCGCTCCATCGTCGGCCTGATGCCATTGTTTGCCGTGTTGGTGCTGGAGCAACGCGAGCACGAAGGCCTGCAAGGCTTGCGTGAGCGGCTGTTGGGCTTCATGAAACACCGGCCTGACCTCGCCAAGCTGGTGTCGCGCTGGAACGAACCGGGGCAGGGCAACCGCCTGTTGCTCGCCTTGCTACGCGGCGAACGCACCAAGGACCTGCTGCGGCGCATGCTCGATGACCAGGAGTTTTTGTCGACGTTTGGCGTGCGCTCGTTATCCAAGGCCTTCGCCGAGCAGCCGCTGGCGCTGAAGATGAATGGCGACACCCTGTGCGCGCGCTACCAGCCCGGCGAGTCCGACTCACGTTTGTATGGCGGCAACTCCAATTGGCGCGGGCCGCTGTGGATGCCGGTGAACTACATGCTGATCGAATCGCTGCGCGAGTTTCACCGCTACTACGCGGATAACTTCTCGGTGGAGTACCCGACGGGCAGTGGTTATCTGGCGTCCCTTGAAGAAGTGGCCGACAGCCTCAGCCAGCGCCTGACCCGCTTGTTTTTACGCGATGAAAATGGCCTGCGCCCGTCGATGGCGGGCTATGCTCAATTGGAAGCAGACCCGGCCAGTCGCGATCTGGTGTTGTTCCATGAGTATTTCCATGGCGAAACCGGGCGTGGGTTGGGGGCGTCGCATCAGACCGGGTGGAGTGCGTTGGTGGCGTTGTTGCTGCAGCCGAAAAGCTAAGCCGCACCACTGATTCACTTTTCTGTGGGAGCTGGCTTGCCATCAGCCACACACGGGTGGGCTGACCCACCGCTATCGCAGCATAGGTATCTACACAACCGGTTAACACGGAGTCTGTTGCAAGCCTGCTCGCCACAGGAGAAATTGGCTGCCTTCAAAAGTTGTGTAGATACCTATGGCTATCGCAGGCAAGCCAGCTCCCACATTAAAACTACATCGCTTGTGAAATGACGGGCAAAAAAATCCCGCCACCAAGAGGTCTGAATCAGGTAAATTCGCCGCCCCTTCAGACAAGGATGTAGACGATGGCGAATGTTATCGCGCGGGTTGGCAGTGCAGGCCTATTGGGGGTATTGCTGCTCACCTGCGGTGTGTTCATGACTTCACTGTATTCCCGAGAAAGCGCCGCGGCCCCGCTGATGATGCATTGCCGCGAATGCGAGAAAGGTGACGACACCTTCGATGCAACAAAGTGGTTCAGCAGCGGCATGTACCGCCTTGAAACGGATATTGTTCCCAACCCGATGCGGTCGATGACTCGCACTCATCCGGTGGTCTTCAAGGCCAAGGACAATGACCAACTGGTCGAGGCCGCGCTGCGTGGAATCAGCGATGTGCTCCCATCCTTCGATTCCCGCACGTTTGAAGCACAGTGGCCCGTGTTAACCGAGCGCGTACGTTACAGCTACAGCTTTTTTATGGCGCCTGATGAACCCCGGGACCTCTATGACATGTACTTGCAAGTGGGCAAATACAAGCTGGTGATCGTGGTTGGGCTTGACGTCAATACCGGTGAAATCACCGCCGAGTATGAAGGGCGTGTGATTCGTGAAAACGATGGTAATGACCCTGCGTACATGGACACGTTTGAAGAAATGGATGACGCCAACACCCGCTGACCGGGAGGCTGGCTGAACGAAAAATCCCGCCGAAAGGCGGGATCTTTTTTGAGCGCGGCGTTATCAGGCCGGGAACAGCTCGCTCAGTTTCATGGCCAGCATCATGTCGCCTTCGGTGCGCAGCTTGCCGCTCATGAAGGCCTGCATGCCGTCGGTCTCGCCGCTGACGATGCCTTCCATGGTTTCGCCGTCGGTCACCAGGGTAACCTGGGCGTCAGGGTTTTCGCCTTCCAGCAGTTCGCAGGTGTTGTTCTTGACCACCAGCGAGAAGTTCTGGGTGTCGTCGATACGGAAACCGAACACCAGGTCCAGGCCGTCGGCAGCGGCTGGGTTGAATTTGGCTTTCATTGCTTCTACAGCTTTGGCTACGTCAGTCATGGTTTCGATCCTTTAAGGTAGAGTCCAGTGACCTTGGGGTCACGGTTGGCCGCAATTCATCGGAATGTGATGAGCTGCGGCGCCTTCAACAGTTGCAAGTGGGTATGACTGTTGAAGGAAGCCAGTGCCACCTCGCGACCACGGAATTTAAGCTGGTTGAGCGAGGTGTTAACAATTTGCCAGTTCAGTTCAAAGGCCTGTGCGGCAGGCATTCGGGTAATCAGGTGGAGCAGGGCGGTAATGGTGCCGCCGGAAGTAAACACGGCGATCTTGTCGGTGTTCTCGGCTGCTTCCAGGATGCGTTGCAGGCCGCCCTGCACACGTTCCACGAAACCCAGCCAGCTTTCCAGACCGGGTGGGTCGTAGGTGCCGGCCAGCCAGCGCTCGATGATCAGGGCGAAAATGCGCTGGAACTCACTGCGGTTTTGCGCAGCGTTGCGCAGGATATCCAAGGCGTGAGGCTCGGTGGTCAGCAGGTCGGGGAGCAGGGCGCGGATGATCGCTTCGCCGTCGAATTCGTTGAAGGCCGGGTCGATTTCCAAGGTTGGGGCTGACAGGCCGAGGGCACGGTATTGATCGAATGCGGCGGAGGCAGTGTGCTGCTGGCGACGCAGGTCGCCAGACAGGCAGCGGTCAAACGTCAGACCCAGGTCGGCCAGGTGGCGACCGAGTACTTGCGCTTGCTCTACGCCGACGGGCGACAGGACGTCATAGTCGTCTGCACCGAAGGAGGCCTGGCCATGTCGAATCAGATAGATGCTGCCCACGTCCGTTTTCCCGGTACGTTGAAAGTCTGGCGAGGTTATGAGGATGGCAGGGAGCTGTCAATGAAAAAACATACGCTTGTTTTAAAAGCGCGTTAGAGGACGACTGCTGGCGGTTTGAGCACTGGTCCGAAGGCGGTGCCGTCGGTATGCTGGGGCCATCCGCGCCTGGCGCCGTGCTTTTTTAAGGAGACATATGGATTTTTTGGCCGAATACGCGAGCTTTCTGGCGAAGACCGTCACCCTGGTGGTCGCTATTCTGGTGGTACTGATCAGTTTCGCCGCGCTGCGCAGCAAGGGGCGGCGCAAATCCGCCGGCCAATTGCAGGTCAGCAAGCTCAATGATTTCTACAAAGGCCTGCGTGAGCGCCTCGAGTCGAGCCTGCTCGACAAGGACCAGCTCAAGGCCCTGCGCAAATCCGAAAGCAAGACCGAAAAGAAGAACAGCAAGAAGAAACCCGAGGCCAAGCCACGGGTATTTGTGCTGGATTTTGACGGCGACATCAAGGCCTCGGCCACCGAGAGCCTGCGCCATGAAATCACCGCGCTGCTGAGCCTGGCCACGCCGAAAGACGAAGTGGTGCTGCGCCTGGAAAGCGGCGGCGGCATGGTGCACAGCTATGGTCTGGCCTCGTCGCAGCTGGCGCGTATTCGTCAGGCCGGCGTGCCGTTGACCGTGTGCATCGACAAGGTTGCGGCCAGCGGCGGCTACATGATGGCGTGCATAGGCGAGAAGATCATCAGCGCACCCTTTGCCATCCTCGGCTCCATTGGCGTGGTGGCGCAGCTGCCCAACGTCAACCGCCTGCTGAAAAAGCACGACATCGACTTTGAAGTGCTGACCGCCGGAGAGTACAAACGCACCCTCACCGTGTTTGGCGAAAACACCGAGAAGGGGCGGGAGAAGTTCCAGGAAGACCTGGACATCACCCATCAGTTGTTCAAGAACTTTGTGTCGCGCTATCGCCCGCAGTTGGCAATCGATGACGTCGCGACCGGAGAAGTGTGGCTGGGTGTTGCAGCGCTCGATAAACAACTGGTCGACGAACTGCAAACCAGCGACGAATACCTGGCGACCAAGGCCAAGACGGCCGAGGTGTTCCACCTGCACTACGCCGAGCGTAAAAGCCTGCAAGAACGCGTGGGCCTGGCGGCCAGCGGCTCGGTGGACCGTGTATTGCTGACCTGGTGGAGCCGGTTGACCCAGCAGCGATTCTGGTAACCCACATCTGAAGACCCAGGTGATCCATGTGGGAGCGGGCTTGCCCGCGATGGCGGTGGCATAGGCAACATAGTTGTCGGCTGATACACCGTAATCGCGGGCAAGCCCGCTCCCACATTTTAGTTTTGCGCCAGGGCGGGTATAGGCTTTCGCATCAACGTCCCCACCACCAACGCCCCCAGCAACCCCAACAACCCCGCCACCCACAACACCCCGCTGAACCCACCCACAAACGCCTGTCGGGCCAATGGCTGCACCATCGCCCGCGCCGGTTCCGGCAGCAAGCCCATCGCCGCCGGCATATCCCCGGCCACCACTCGCGACGCAATCCCCGCCACTTGCGCCTGCCATTGCGGGTCGATACTTGTGCTCAGCAACTGCTCACTATGGCTGCTCAGCAACGCCCCATACACGCCGATGGCCAACATGATCGCGCTGAAACGCATGGTGGTACTCATGCCCGACGCCATGCCCGCGCGGTCACGTGGCACGCAGGCCATGATGTTTTTCTGCGTATCGCCATTGAGCAGGCCCGCACCGGCGCCCGTCACCGCAATCGCCAGCGCGAAGGGCAGATAACCGCCCGCATTGACCGCCCAGGCGCTTAACAGGTTGCCGCAGCCCACCAGAATCAAACCGGTTACCATCATCGTTGCAGGCGCAAAGCGTCCGGCCAGCCGTGCACCGATGCGTGGGCAAATAAGCATGGTCAGGGCAAACGGCAACATACCCAGACCCGACGCTATGGCCGAAAACCCCAGACCGTTTTGCAGATAAAACGGCAGCAACGTCATCATCACCTGAGCGCACCCGGCGTAGGCAAACATCCCCAGCAGCGCGCCGATAAAACGCGGATGGCGGAACAGCTGCAAGTCGACCATAGGCCGCTGTTGCACACGTTCGACCAGCACAAACACCCCCAGCAACACTGCGCCGCCAATCAGGCGTGCGTAGGTCAGCGGGTTATCCCAGCCGATGCGATTGGCCTCGATCAAACCCCAGATCAGGCACAACAGGCTGGCACTGAAGGCCAGGCTGCCCCATGGGTCCAGGCGTGCCGATTGAGTGTCGCGTGATTCGGGAATCGCCCGCAGCGCCAACGCCATCAACCCCAGGCCCACGGGCAGGTTGAGGTAGAAGATCCAGCGCCAGCCCAAGTACTGGGTGATCACGCCGCCGAGCGTCGGCGCGGCGGTCATCGCCACGCCCATGCAGGCACCCCAGAACGCCCAGGCTTTGGCACGCTCTACTTCATCGTGAAAGGTGTGGCCGATGGAGGCCAGGGCAGCGGTCAGCAGCAAGGCTGCGCCGACACCTTTGACGGCGCGGGCGATGTCCAGGAGCAACGCATTCGGTGCAGCGCCACAGCCCAGCGAGGCGAGGATGAAAATGCTCAAGCCCCAGATCAGCGACCGCTTGCGACCAAAGCGGTCGGCGATGCTGCCGGCGGGCAGCAATAACGCGGCGAACGCCAGCATGTAGGCGCTGACCACCCACTCGATATCGGCGAAATTCGCACCCAGGTCGCGCGCAATACTTGGCAGCGTGACGGCGACGATATTGGTGTCGAGCACAATCAGCGAGCAGACGCCGGAGGCGGTCAGCAGGGTGAGGCGCGGGCTAACCCGGCTCATGGCTTGATTGCCTTACAGGTAATATGGGAAACACAGTTGACGTGCATCGCAAGGGCTCTCTAGTGTGGAAGTACGTTGAGCTTATCTCCGGCTATGCTCTGTTTTATTAGCTGGAACCCTGCACTTCATTACCTTTGAGCTAATGCCTGAATGGAAATCCGCCATTTCCGCTACTTTCTCGCCGTCGCCAGGCAGCGCAATTTCACTCGCGCGGCTGAGCAACTGGGCATCGCGCCGCCGACCTTGAGTCGCCAGATCCAGGACATGGAAGCCACGCTGGGCACGCGCCTGTTTATCCGTCAGCAACGTGAAGTCAGCCTCACTGAAGCCGGCGCCGCGTTGTTGATTGAGGCCGAAGCCACCGTGCGCCAGTTCGAGTTCGCCCAACGCAATGCCCAGCGTGCCGGGCGGGGAGAAATCGGGCATATCGAATTGGGCTATGTGGCGTCGGCGGTGTATTCGGGGCTGCTGCAAAAACAAATGCAGGCGTTCAGCCAGGCGTTTCCCGATGTGAGTGTGAATGTGCGCGAATGCGCAATGGCGACGTTACCCAGTGCTGTAGCCGATGGGCGTTATGACATCGGCTATATCCGCTCGCCCATGACCTTGCCCGACAGTGTGGAGGCGGTGCGCCTGGACAGCGAAGGCTTTGTGTTGGCGCTGCCTCAGGATTCCTGGCTGCTGGGGCTCAAGGCCATCGGCTGCGAACACCTGCAAAACGAGACGTTTATATTGCCGGAACAAATCAGCGGCACTTTGCATGTCGCGGCGCAGGGTGGTTTCGCGCCGCGCCTGGGGCCGCAGCCGGGCGGGTTGGTTGCGGTGGTGGCGTTGGTGTCGTTAGGGCAGGGCGTGGCGGTGGTGCCGGCATCGATGGTCGGGCATGTGGGTTTGCCGGGCGTGGTCTACCGCACGATTCATCAGGATGATGCAGCGTTGTCGTGGCTGTCGCTGATTCACCGGCGCTTTGAAAAAGCGCCGGCGGTGGCGCGTTATATCCAGCAGGTCAAGCAGTCAGCCGGGGCTGCACGGAATCGGCCAGGCGCGTAAGAATCAGGCAGCACGACACCGCCCCCGCATCCAGTACACCCAGCGAGCGCTCGCCCAGGCGGCTGGCGCGACCGATTTTGGCGATCAGGTCTTTGGTCGAATCGCGCCCTTGGGACGCGGCGGTTTTCATCGCCTCCAGCGCATCATTAAACGACGCGCCACTGGCATGCGCACGCTCAAAGGCTTCAACTGCCGGGATCAGCGTGTCCATCAAGCACTTGTCGCCCACGCCCGCTTCGGTGATGTCCTGCAACGAGGTCAGGCCGCCGCGCAGCAGGTGGGCAAAGGTTGCCGCGTCGATGTCATCGCTGCTGCGCACTTCGTCGGCCATGCCGATAAACAGGCTGCCATACAGCGGCCCCATGGAGCCGCCGATGCCTTCCATCAGGCTCAGGGTCAGTTCATCCAGAGCTTCGGCCAGGGTCAGTTGGCGACCTTCGAGGCTGCGCCCGCAATGGGCAAAGCCCTTGGCCATGTTGATGCCGTGGTCGCCGTCGCCAATGGCGCCGTCAATTTCACTGAGGTATTCACGGTTGGCCACGATCACGCTGACCAGGTCAGCGACAATGGCGCTGCCGTCGCGGGTGGAAAAGTGCTGGCTCATGGTTCACTCCGCCTGGGTCATGCCGATGGAACGGCAGGGTTGGTCGATCAGGGTTTTAAGCTCCGCGTCGAGGCCGAGCAGGGTCAGGGTCACGCCCATCATTTCCAGGGAGGTGAAGTAGTTGCCGACGTAGCAACGGTGAATCTTCAAACCCTTGGCCTTGAGTTGGCTTTCGACCTCGGCGTAGAACACATACAGCTCCATCACCGGCGTGGCGCCCAGGCCCGAGACCAGCACCACCACACTGTCATCCTGGCTGAAATCGCGGTCGGCGAGGATCGGCGCGAGCATGCGCTCGGCCATGGCGGCAGCCGGTTCAATGGCGATCACTTCAATGCCCGGTTCGCCGTGATGGCCGATGCCCAGTTCCATCTGGCCATCGGGAATCTGGAAGTTCGGTTTGCCCACGGCCGCAATGGTGCAGGGCGTGAGGCCGATGCCGATGGAGCGGCAGTTATCCACGGTTTTCTGTGCGACGCGAATCACGCCATCCAGGTCGTAATGCTGGGCAGCCGCAGCGCCGCCGATCTTCCACATGAATATTTCGCCGGCCACGCCACGGCGCTTGGCGATATCGGCCTTGGGCGCGGAAGCCACGTCGTCGTTGGCGACCACGGTGCGGATGCGCATGTCTTTGCTGGCAGCCATTTTCATGGCCAGCTTCACGTTCATGTTGTCGCCGGCGTAGTTACCGTACAGGCAGGCCACGCCCGCGCCATGGTCAGCGGCGCGGAAGGCGTCGAAAAAGCTTTTGGCGGTGGGTGAAGAGAAAATCTCGCCGACGGCCACGGCATCCACCAGGCCTGGGCCGACGTAACCGAGGAAGGCCGGTTCATGGCCGGAGCCGCCGCCGGTGACGATGCCGACGCGGCCGGCTGCCGATGGCTTGGCCTTGGTGATGACCCTTGGGTTGGTTTCGTACTGGCGCAGCTCGGGGTGCGCGACCAGGATGCCGCGCAGCATGTCCTCGACCACTTGGTCCGGATCGTTGATGACTCGATTCATAACGCGGGTTCCTGTTCTTGTTCTTGAAGGGCAACACTTTTAATTGTGAAAGCTGGCTTATTGTGGCGAGCAAGCTTGCTTGCGCTGGGGTGCGAAGCGCCCCCAAAAAGCCGCAGACCGCTGCGCAGTCAGCGGGAGCAAGCTCCCTCGCCACAGCAAGCCCGGCTCCCACAGGGTCAGGGGGTGTCGCTGAAGTCAGGGTTGCAGGACTACTTTGAGCGACTTGTCCCCACGCTCCATCACCGCAAACGCTTCCTTGAAGTCCGCCAACGCAAACTTGTGAGTCACCACGTCGCGCATGTCGATCTTGCGGTTACCGATAAAGTCGATGGCGCGCGGGTACATGTACGGCCCCAGGTGTGAACCCAAAATATCCAGTTCCTTGCGGTCGCCGATGATCGACCAATCTACCGTGGCCTCGTCATTGAACACGCTGAATTCGACGAAGCGCCCCAGTTTGCGCAGCATCGCCAGGCCCTGGTTCACCGCCTTGTGGTGCCCGGTGGCTTCGATATAAATGTCGCACCCATAGCCGTCGGTGATCGCGCGGATTTTGGCCATCACGTCGACTTCCGCCGGGTTCCACACTTCGTCGGCGCCCATGCGCAGGGCGAGGGCGGCGCGTTCGGGTTTCATGTCCAGCACGATGAGCTTTTTCGGGTTGCGCAGGCGCACCGCGCCGATAATGCCCAGGCCCAAGGTGCCGGCACCGGCGACCACCACCACGTCGTCATGGTCGACATTCGCGCGCTCGGCCGCGTGCAGCGAGCAGGCCAGCGGCTCGATCAAAATGGCTTCATCCGGCGCGATGGATTCCGGGACTTTGTGGATGATGCCTTCCTTGGTAAAGATCATGTACTGGGCCATGGCGCCCTGCACGTTGTTCTGGAAACCGTAGAGGTCGTGCTTCTGGCACATCCAGTACTGGCCGTGGTTGCAGAAACGGCAGCCCCAGCACGGCACGATCTGCTCGGAGATCACTCGGTCACCGACTGCCACGCCACGTTTTTCTGCGCCTGGGCCGAGGGCAACCACACGGCAGACGAACTCATGCCCCGGAATCATCGGCGGCTTCACATAGCGCGGTTGCTCGGCATCGCCCCAGAACGACGGCGCGCCGCGATAGGTCTTGATGTCACCCATGCAGATGCCGCACAGCTCGACTTTGGTGAGAATCTCGTCGGGGCCGGGCGTGGGCACGTCGACAGTTTCCAGGCGATAGTCTTCCGGGCCGTGGCAGACCACGGCCTGCATGGTTTTCGGGATGACCGGGGAGAGGTGTTCAGGTGTGCGTTCGGTGGCGGTGGACATAGCAAAAACCTCACGACAAAAGATGAATTACTGAATGCTGTAGCCGCCATCGATCACCATGTTGGCGCCGGTGATCATCTGCGCGGCGTCGCTGAGCAGGTACAGCGCCAGCCCGGCGATTTCTTCCGGCTGGGCGAAGCGGCCGGCCGGGATCTGCAATTTGGCCTTTTCACCCACTTCACCGGCCCAGGCTTTTTTGCCCAGGGCGGTCTCGACGATGGTCGGGGAAATGGCGTTGACGTTGATCTGTGGCGCCCATTCCATGGCCAGCACTTTGGTCATGCCGACGATGGCGGCCTTGCTCGCGCAGTAGGCGACGTGACGGTCCAGGCCAATCACGGCGGCCTGGGAGGCCAGGTTGACGATGCGCCCGCTGCCCTGCGCCAACATGTGTCTGGCGCAGGCCTGGGCCACAAAGAAGCTGGCCTTGAGGTTGATGTCCAGGGTGGTGTCCCAGGCGCTTTCGCTGACGTCGATGGCCTTGTCCAGCAACACCACGCCGGCGCTGTTGATCAGGTAATCCAGGCGCTGGAAATGTTCGAATACGCTGTCGATGGTGCGCTGTATCTGGCCGATCTGGCCGAGGTCGACGGCAATACCCAGGTGGCCGTCGCCCAGGCTGGCCGCGACGTGCACCACCGCCGGGTCGCGGTCGAGCAAGGCCACGCGGGCGCCGCGTTCCACCAGCAGGTGGGCGCAGGCCAGGCCAATGCCGGCGGCGCCGCCGGTGATCACCGCGCAACGGCCGGTGAGGTCGAAGGCTTGGTTCCAGAATCCAGACATGAATGACTCCATTTTCGAAAGCAGTTGATCGTTCCCACGCTCTGCGTGGGAATGCCGCCTGGGACGCTCTGCGTCCCGATGTTGGGTGACGCGGAGCGTCACGGGATGCATTCCCACGCGGAGCGTGGGAACGATCAAGCTACTTGCCGCCGCTGACTTGTTGGTACAGCGCATCGGCATTCGCGTTAGTGACGGGCACCCACGGCAGGATGTAGTTCTTGGCGGTGCCATCGCCCCATTTCACGTCCTTGCCGTAGCGCTCCCAGATCACCGATTGCGGCTTGTAGTCCTTGCCGGCCAGTGCGCGCAACGCCACATCCAGCGCGCCTTGGGATTGGGCCTGGGCGTCTTGCAGGAAGGTGGTGACTTCGTCTTTCTTCGCCGCCTGGATCGCGTCCGGCATGCCGTCGATAGAGGTGACCGGCACGTCTTTGGAGGTCAACCCGTGGGACTTCAGCGCCTGCACGGCACCCAGGGCCATATCGTCGTTTTGCGCGATCACGCCGTTGATGCCTTTGGGGTGCGCGTTCAGCCAGTCTTCGGTGAGGGTCAGGGCCTGGGCGCGGTCCCAGTTGGCGGTCTTTTTCTCGATGATCTTGATGTCCGGGTGCTTGCTCAGCACTTCCAGCTCGCCTTTTTCCCGATCGATCTGCGCCGACTGGCCAATCGGGCCCTGGATGATCACCACATTACCTTTGCCGTTGAGCTTGTCGACCATGGCCTGGGCCTGCAGGCGGCCGCCTTCCACGTCGTCGTTACCCACATAAGGCACGGAGGCATCGGCTACTTTCGTATTGGAGGCGATGACCACCACGTCGTTGCTCATGGCTTGCTTCACGGTGCCGACACCGGCCTTGGTGTCGATCGGCACGAACAGGATGGCGTCGTAGTGCTGGGTCACCATGTTTTCGATCTGGTTGTTCTGGGTCAGGGCGTCATAGTTGCCGTCGAACACCGTCAGTTGCACGGTGCCGTCTTTGACCGCCGGGTGTTCTTTCAGCTCGCGGACCCAGTTCTGCATGAACTGGCCCTTGAGGCCGTAGACGGCCGCGCCGATCTTGTAGGTCTTGCCATCGGCGGCAAAGGCAATGCTGCTGGCGAGCAGGGTGAGGGTCGCCGCGGCGGCCAAAGTGGTACCAAGTTTCATGAGTAGAACTCCGGTTATTGTTGTGGGTCGTTCTCTAGCGTTTTTTCTTGCGCCACACGTCGATCAGTACTGCGAACACGATGATCAGGCCCTTGGCGACCTGCTGGTAATAGGAGGACACGCCGAGCAGGTTCAGCCCGTTGTTGATCACGCCGATCAGCAGCGCACCAAACAGCGTGCCGACAATGCTGCCGGTGCCGCCCGACAGGCTGGTGCCGCCGATTACCACGGCGGCAATCGCGTCCAGCTCATAAGAAACCCCGGCCTGGGGCAGGGCGGAGGTGGTGCGTGCCGAGAGCACTACGCCGGCCAACCCGGCGAGCAGACCCGAGACCACGTACACCGAAAACATCACCTTGCGCACGCCGATACCCGAGGTGCGCGCACTCTTTTCATTGCCGCCCACCGCGTACACGTAGCGGCCGTAAGTGGTGTAGCGCAGCACCATCCAGAAGATCAGTGCGACCACCGCAAAGATCACGATGGGTACGCCAATCGGGCCGATCTTGCCGATGCCCAGCGCCAGGTAGGCGTCGGGCAGGTCGGTGATCGGGCTGCCGTCATTGAGGATGAAGGTCATGCCCCGCGCGATGCTGAGCATGCCGAGGGTGGCCACGAACGGCGGGATCGACAGGTTGGCGACCATAAAACCGTTGACCACACCGAGCATCGCGCCGGCAAACATCCCCGCACTGACTGCCGCCAGCAGGCCATAACCCTGGGTCGCAACCATGGCGCTGCACAGCCCGGCAAAGGCCAGGATCGAGCCCACCGACAGGTCGATGCCTTTGGTGAGGATCACGTAGGTCATGCCTACGGCCAGGATGCCGTTGATCGAGGTCTGGCGCAGGATGTCCATCCAGTTGCGCCAGGTCATGAAGTATTCGCTGGAAAACGCCATCACCACGCACAGCAGGATAAACACCAGCGGCAGGCCGAAGCGGTCGAGGGACAAGCGCAGGCGATTGCGCGGCGCGGTGGTCATGGGCGGTGCGATGGTTTTGGCATTCATGAGGCAAGACTCAACAAGGCTTCCTGGGAAAGGGCGGTGTCGGTGCTGATGGTCACCAGTCGGCCGCCCTTGAATACGGCGATGCGATCACTTAAATGCAGCAGTTCCGGGGCTTCGGACGACACCACGATGGCAGCGCCACCGGCGCGCACGAACTGGTCGAGCAGGTGGTAGATCTCCTGCTTGGCGCCTTCATCGATGCCACGGGTCGGCTCGTCGCAGAGCAGGCACACCGGCTCGGTCGACAGGCATTTGGCGAGCACGACTTTCTGCTGGTTGCCGCCGCTCATGGACGCTACCGGCAATTCCAGTGAACTGGTCTTGATCTGCAGGCGCTTGACCATGTCCTCGGCCAGTTGGGTTTCCTTGCGCGCATTGATCAGCGACCAACTCGACAGGCGCTTGTAGGCCGACAGTGCAATGTTGGACAGAATGCTGCCGGTGAGCACCAGGCCGCTGTCTTTGCGGTCTTCGGTGACCAGCGACATGCCGGCGTTGATCGTGGCTTTGGGCAGGCCGATGGGCATGGGCTTGCCTTGCAGGGTCACGCTGCCGGAGTCCGCAACCGTCAGCCCATAGATGCAGTTGAGAAACTCGCTGCGCCCCGAACCCATCAGCCCATAGATGCCGAGGATTTCGCCCTGGCGCAGTTGCAGGCTGATGTCGTGGAACTCGCCATTGCGGCTCAGGTTATCGACTTGCAGGCAGGTAGTGGCGGCGCATTCGCGGCCGACCTTGTGGTCGATGCGTGTCAGCTCCTGGCCGACAATCCCGCGCACCAGGTGGTTGCGGTCGATATCGGCCATGCGCCCGCTTTCCACAAAGGCGCCGTCACGGAAGATGCTGTAGTCGTCGGCGATCTGCGCCAGCTCGCTCAAGCGGTGCGACACGTAGACGATGCCGGCGCCGCGCGCGGTGAGGCGGCGAATGGCCTTGAACAGGGTTTCCGCTTCGCGCTCGCCGATTGCCGAGGTCGGTTCGTCCATGATCATCACCTGGCAGTCATGGCTGAACGCCTTGGCGATTTCCACCAGTTGAATCTGCGCCACGCTCAGGCGGTGCATGGGGCTGGTGGCATCGACCTCGAATTCCAGGCTTTCGAGCAGCTCGCGGGTGCGGCGGTTGAGGGTCTTGCTGTCGACGATGCAACCGGCGCGGCGCGGTTCGCGGCCCAGCCAGATATTTTCGGCGACGGTCATGTAAGGGATGGGCTCCAGTTCCTGGGTGATCATCGCGATCCCCGCCGCCAGGGCTTCACTTGGGCGGTTGAACTGTACGGGCGTGCCGTTGAGCAGGATGGTCCCGGCGTCACGCTGGGTGATGCCCATCAGGATGCTCAGGAAGGTCGACTTGCCGGCGCCATTGCCGCCGCACAGCGCATGCACGCTGCCGGCCCGCAGAGAAAGGCGCCCGTCACGCAGGGCAGGCACCCCGGCGTAAGCCTTGGCGACGTGTTCAGCCTGGAGCAGTAATGGCGTGGCCATCGGCGTGTCCTCGTGCTGTGAATTCTTATTAGGTCGCACAGTCATGTTTTGCTGTGATCATATGTGTATCAAATGAAATTCTGATCAGTCAATCGCTTTCACTAAAAAGTTATAAATACGCCTGTTTGCGCAAATCAAGCCTGTTTATACGGCTTTGACTAGGAGGTCAGCTAAAACTCGCTTGACAGAAGGGCCGCAATACCCGAGAAATAACTGAGCGAAATTTCATTGACTGATCAAATGATCAGTCTAAAGCACCTAAACGGCAGCGGAGCCAGACGCCATGAACACACCTTTCCCGGTGGCTATCGGATGCGATGAAGCGGGTTTTGAGCTCAAAGAGCTGTTAAAGCGCCATATCGAGGCGCTGGGTTACCCGGTGACCGACTTCGGCACCCACTCCACCGCGCCGGTGCTGTACCCGGACATCGCGCTGGCGGTGGCCACCGCCATCAATGCTGGGCAGCAACGCCTCGGCGTGCTGGTATGCGGCACCGGGATTGGCATGGCCATCTCGGCCAATAAAGTGCTGGGCATTCGTGCGGCCCAGGCCCACGACACCTATTCGGCGGAGCGCGCCCGCAAGAGCAACGATGCACAAATCCTCTCTATTGGTGCACGGGTGATCGGCGCCGAACTGGCCAAAAGCATCGTCAAATCGTTTCTGGAGTCGGAGTTTGAGGCGGCGCGTTCCGGGGCCAAGGTCGAGCGTATCAATGCGATCGAGCGCGATGGGCATCAGTAGTGGACGGGACGGGGCAAGAGTCGGGAGAATGGGTTTTTGACGCCGAAACGGAAGCCCGTCCCCATGAGTGACAGTACCCAGCGCATTGCCAGCGATATCGATCAGATGACCGAAGTGGCGATGCTCTATTACCTTGAGAACGTCACTCAGGAGGCCATTGCCAAGCGCTTCGACCTGTCGCGGGCCAAAGTCAGCCGCTTGCTCAAGCGTGCGCGCGATGAAGGGATTGTCGAGGTGCGGGTGTTGCAGCACCCGGCAATGAACAACGAGCTGGAGCGCGCGCTGGTGGAGCGCTTCAAGCTCGACCGTGCGTTGATCGCCGTCGACCACAGCGACCCCGACACCCAGCGCTCGGCCGTCGCCAGCCTGGTGGCCAACTACCTGAACAAAACCTTGAGCGACGGCATGATCGTCGCCGTCGGCATGGGCCGTAACGTTGGCGCGGTCGCCGACAACGTGTTCTTGCCGGTGACGCGCAACTGCACATTTGTCTGCGCGATTGGTGGTTCGCTCAAGGCGGGCGAATACATGAACCCCGACCATATCTGCCGACGCCTGGCCCTGCGTTTTGGTGGCGAGAGTGAAAGTCTGTATGCGCCGGCACTGGTGGCCAACCCGGAATTGCGCGGCGTGCTGATCAACAATGACACCGTGCGCTCAACCCTTGATCGGGCGCGGCGTGCAGACATCGCGCTGATCGGTATTGGCGACATGAGCGAGAACAGCAACATGGTGCGCATGGGCTGGTTCTCGCCGCAGGAGATCGCGCAGGCGCGCTTGTCCGGCACGGTGGGCGACATGATGGGGTATGACTTTATCGACATCCACGGCCAGCCGGCGGTCAACGCGATTCAAGGTCGGGTGATCGGGTTGACCGTGCAGGAGTTGTTTCGCATCCCGGATGTGGTGGCGATTGCCAGCGAGAACACCAAGGCGGCGGCGACGCTTGGCGCGTTGCGCTCGGGGGTGATTAATACGTTGGCGACCACGGTGACGAATGCGCACACGATTCTGGCGCTGGATGATGCGACGCGTAAGTCCTGAATGTACAAAGGTCAAAAACTGTGGGAGCTGGCTTGCCTGCGATACAGACAACTCGGTCTTTCAGTAACACCGAGGTGATGCTATCGCAGGCAAGCCAGCTCCCACAGGGGTTATGTGTTGGGCTTACAGATTTTGTAATAGTTTTGCAGTGTGGGAAATTTGAGTTTCGACTGTACGATTCAAGTCCTTTTCTCACTGCAGGACTTGCATGAACACCCTCTCGGAGCCTCCCAGTCGTCTTTCCCCAAGGCACTCACTGTCGCTGTTCCCGCTGAAGCACCCCGTATTCCGACTGCTAACCTTGTCCCGGTCCATTGACCGCGCCTTGCCGTGTCCGGCGTTCTGAAAACTTTAAAGAGACTCTATTAAATGGAATGGTTAGCGGATCCAACGGCCTGGCTCGGCCTGTTGACCTTGATTGTGCTGGAACTGGTGCTGGGCATCGACAACCTGGTGTTTATCGCGATCCTGGCGGACAAATTGCCGCCGGAGCAGCGCGACCGTGCGCGGTTGATCGGTTTGTCGCTGGCATTGCTGATGCGTTTGGGCCTGCTGGCGAGTATTTCCTGGTTGGTGACGCTCACGCAGCCGCTGTTCGAGGTGTTCGACAAGAGCTTCTCTGGGCGTGACCTGATCATGTTGTTTGGTGGTGTGTTCCTGTTGTTCAAGGCCACCATGGAGTTGCACGAACGCCTTGAAGGCCATGTGGCGCAGCGCACGGGCAATGTGGCTTACGCCATGTTCTGGCCGATCGTGGCGCAGATCGTGGTGCTCGACGCGGTGTTCTCCCTCGACGCGGTGATTACCGCCGTGGGTATGGTGGATGAGTTGGCCGTGATGATGATCGCGGTGATCGTGTCCATCGGCCTGATGATCGTGGCGAGCAAGCCGCTGACCCGTTTCGTCAACGCGCACCCGACGGTCATTATGTTGTGCCTGGGCTTTTTGATGATGATTGGTTTCGCCCTGACCGCCGAAGGCCTGGGCTTCCATATTCCCAAAGGCTACCTGTACGCGGCGATTGGTTTCTCGATCCTGATCGAGCTGTTCAACCAGATTGCCCGCGCCCGTCGCAAGAAGTCGGCGCAGGGCACCTTGCCCGTGCGCCAGCGTACCGCCCATGCGGTGATGCGTTTGCTCGGTGGCCGCAGTTTGGCGGTAGAGGGCGTGGATGACGACGTTGCTGACCTGCTGGGTGAGCCGGATGCCGGCCAAGGCCCGCTGTTTGATCGACGTGAGCGCGTGATGATCAGCGGCGTGCTGCAATTGGCCGAGCGGCCGATCCGTACCTTGATGACGCCGCGGGCCAAGGTCGACTGTATCGATCTGGCGGACGACGCCGACACCATCCGGCAAAAACTGATGCATTCGTCCTATTCGCGCCTGCCGTTGATCCGCAACGGCGCTGTGGATGAGCCGTTGGGTTTTGTGCACAAAAAGGAACTGCTCAAGGAGTACCTGGCCGGTAATGAGCCTAACCTTGAGCACCTGGCGCGCCGGGCGGTCAATTTGCTGGAGAGCTTTTCGATCCTGAACGCCCTGGAGCAAATGCGCCAGGAGTCAACTCACATTGCGTTCGTGATCAACGAATTCGGCGACTTCATGGGCGTGTTGAGCATGACCGACATCCTTGAGTCCATCGCCGGTGAGTTGCCGGACGCCAGCGAAATCGAAGGGCCGGATATTGTCGAGGAGGGCGAGGGCTACCGCGCCAATGGCGCCTTGAACCTTAACCTGGTGCGCCAGCGTACCGGCTTCAAGGCTGCCGCAACCCAGGACTATCAAACCCTCGCCGGGTTGGTGATGAGCCTGCTCGACCGCCTGCCCGTGGTGGGTGATAGCCTCGAGCATGAGGGCTGGCGCTTGACCGTCGCGGCGGTTGAGGAGCGTCGGGTCATACAGGTGCTGTTATTTCCCTTGATGAATAATCCTCAAACAGGTCGCTGAAAAACGCATCAGCGTCTAAGGGGCGGCCAACAAGCTGCTCCTGCACCTTGCCAAACTGGTACACCAGCGTCGCCGGGGTGCCCGATACGCTGGGCACCCTCGGATTTCGGTCGGTATTCACGATCAGTGCTGTTACAGGGCCAGCGTATTGTTTGGCGATGGTCTCGAACCTCTCGTCGAGTCCAACGCAGCCCGGGCAATCGGGATGAGTGAATAACACGATGGCCGCCGCATATTTTTTCAGTTGCGCCTCGTAGTCCTCCAGATCGCTGTAAGTCATGCTTGCAATGCCCATAGGATTTCCTTGCGTGCCCGCTCATAGACGTTGGGTACATACGCTAGAACTGCCGGGCAGGGCCGTCTACTGTCAACCTTCACAGGTAGACATGCTCACGCATCCATGGCGCGCGCACTGCAAGGGTGCGCGGTAACACTGTTCTGGCGCACTCGATTGAGGGTTGTCACCGGTGTGTGGGGTCTTGGGTAGCAAGCCGATTCGAAAGGGTGGCGTAACGCCGCGTCCTGGCCAGTTAACTATCCATATGATTTAAAAAGAATTTATCCCTGACATATTTTTCCGTTAGCGCGTGTGGCACACTTTCTGCTGTCTATTCCGTTGTTACATACCAAGTTCCGGTATAGCGGAATACACAACTCCTGGAGTGCTTGTCATGCATCACCGACCTTCCGTGTTTAAAGCGTGTGTTTTTCTCTTCGCCGCATCGGCTTCCCTCGCAAGCGTTGTGCACGCGGCGGACAGCAAGCTCGATGATGTGCTCAAACGTGGGCATCTCATTGTGGGTACAGGCAGTACCAATGCGCCGTGGCACTTCCAGGGAGCGGATGGCAAGTTGCAGGGTTTTGATATCGACATCGGCCGAATCGTGGCTAAAGGTTTGTTCAACGACCCAAGCAAGGTCGAGTTTGTGGTGCAGTCCTCTGACGCGCGTATTCCCAACCTGCTGACCGACAAGGTCGACATGAGTTGCCAGTTCATCACCGTCACCGCCAGCCGTGCACAGCAGGTTGCCTTCACCCTGCCTTACTACCGCGAAGGTGTGGGCCTGTTGCTGCCGAACAACAGCAAATACAAGGAAATCGAAGACCTGCAAGCGGCGGGCGATGGCGTGACCGTGGCCGTGCTGCAAAACGTGTATGCCGAAGAGCTGGTGCACCAGGCGTTGCCAAAGGCCAAGGTTGACCAGTACGACAGCGTCGACCTGATGTACCAGGCGGTGAACTCCGGCCGTGCCGATGCCGCCGCCACCGACCAGTCCTCGGTCAAGTACCTGATGGTGCAAAACCCGGGCCGCTACCGCAGCCCGACCTACGCCTGGAGCCCGCAAACCTACGCGTGCGCGGTCAAGCGTGGCGATCAGGACTGGCTGAACTTCGTCAACACCGCGCTGCATGAAGCCATGACCGGCGTGGAATTCCCGGCCTACAAAGCCTCGTTCAAACAATGGTTCGGTGTGGATTTGCCAGAACCTGCGATCGGTTTCCCGGTTGAGTTCAAGTAAATCGTAAATCCTGGGGCGTCGCTGACGGCGCCCCGAGCAGGTACTGCCGACCATGAACTATCAGTTGAACTTTGCCGCCGTGTGGCGTGATTTCCCCAGCTTGCTGGCGGGGCTCGGCCTGGGCCTCGAACTGGCCTTGCTGTCGATCGCCATCGGTTGCGTGATCGGCCTGATGATGGCGTTTGCCATGCTGTCCAAGCACCGGGCGTTGCGAATCTTCGCCTCGGTGTATGTGACGGTGATCCGCAATACGCCGATCCTCGTGCTGATCCTGTTGATCTACTTTGCCTTGCCCACACTGGGGGTCCGGCTCGACAAGATCCCCTCGTTCATCATCACCCTGTCGCTGTATGCCGGTGCTTACCTGACCGAAGTGTTCCGCGCCGGGCTGTTGAATATTCCCAAGGGCTTGCGTGAAGCCGGCTTGGCCATCGGTTTGGGCGAGTGGCGAATCCGCGCCTACATCACCGTGCCGGTGATGTTGCGCAACGTGTTGCCGGCCCTGTCGAACAACTTTATTTCGCTGTTCAAGGACACGTCGCTGGCGGCCGCGATTGCGGTGCCGGAGCTGACCTACTACGCCCGCAAGATCAACGTCGAAAGCTACCGGGTGATTGAAACCTGGATGGTCACGACCGCGCTCTACGTGGCGGCCTGTTACTTCATTGCCATGCTGCTCCGTTACCTGGAACAGCGTCTGGCGATCCGTCGTTAAGGAGGGTTTGCATGTACGAGTCCCCAAGCTGGCTGCATGAGTTGTGGATCGCCCGGGATACGCTCTGGGCGGGGTTTCAAACCAGTATTTATTGCTCGGTGCTGGCGATTATCTTTGGCACGCTGATCGGTATCTTTGCCGGGTTGATCCTCACCTACGGCAAGTTCTGGATGCGCGCGCCGTTTCGTCTGTACGTCGATCTGGTGCGCGGTACGCCGGTGTTTGTGCTGGTGCTGGCGTGTTTTTACATGCTGCCGGCGCTCGGTTGGCAGATCAGCGCGTTCCAGGCCGGCGCCGTCGGGTTGACGCTGTTTTGCGGCTCCCACGTGGCGGAAATCGTGCGCGGCGCGCTGCAAGCCATTCCCCGTGGGCAATTGGAAGCGGGCAAGGCGATTGGGCTCACGTTCAAACAATCGCTGACCTACGTGCTGTTGCCCCAGGCGTTGCGCCAGATCCTGCCGACCTGGGTCAATTCCTCCACCGAAATCGTCAAGGCCTCGACCTTGCTCTCGGTGATCGGCGTGGCCGAACTGCTGCTCAGCACCCAGCAAGTCATCGCACGTACCTTCATGACCCTGGAGTTCTACCTGTTCGCCGGGTTTCTGTTCTTTGTCATCAACTACGCCATCGAGTTATTCGGTCGCTACATTGAAAAGCGGGTGGCCTTGCCATGAACCAACCTCAAACCAACCAACCGCTGCTGAACATTCGCGGCCTGCGTAAACAATACGGCCAGGTCGAAGTGCTCAAGGGCGTCGACCTGTCCATGCAGCGCGGCAACGTGGTGACGTTGATCGGCTCCAGCGGCTCGGGCAAGACCACTTTGCTGCGTTGCGTCAACCTGCTCGAAGAGTTCCAGGGCGGGCAGATCAGCCTGGACGGCGAGTCCATCGGCTACAGCGAAATCGCCGGTAAACGTGTGCGTCACCCCGAGCGGGTGATTGCCCAGCACCGTGCGATGACCGGCATGGCCTTCCAGCAATTCAACCTGTTTCCGCATCTGACCGCGTTGCAAAACGTCACCCTTGGCCTGCTCAAGGTCAAGAAGATGGGCAAGGACGAGGCTGTGGCCCTGGCCGAAAAATGGCTGGACCGCGTAGGTCTGCTGGAACGCCGCAACCACTTCCCCGGTCAACTTTCCGGCGGTCAGCAACAGCGCGTGGCGATTGCCCGCGCCATTGCCATGAACCCCAGCCTGATGCTGTTTGATGAAGTCACCTCGGCCCTCGACCCGGAACTGGTGGGCGAAGTGCTCAGTGTGATCAAGGGGTTGGCGGAAGAGGGCATGACCATGTTGCTGGTCACCCACGAAATGCGCTTTGCCTATGAAGTGTCGGACAAGATCGTCTTCATGAACCAGGGCCGCATTGAAGAGCAGGGGGCGCCGAAAGACATCTTCGAACGCCCGCAATCGCCGCGCCTGGCGGAATTTTTGAAGAACATTCGTTTTTAATCAGGAGCAATTTTTATGAGCATTACTCGTTACGGCGCCGGCAGCACCGCCGGTGGTGGCCAGCCGCGACCTTTCGCCCGCGCCGTGGAAGCTGACGGCTGGCTCTACGTGTCGGGCCAGGTGCCGGCGGTAGACGGTGAAATCATCACCGGCGGCATCATCGAGCAAACCCGCCAGACCATGCGCAACGTGGTGGCGATTCTGGAAGAGGCCGGTTACGAACTCAAAGACGTGGTGCGCGTCGGCGTATGGCTGGAAGACCCACGGGACTTCTGGAGCTTCAACAAAGTGTTCGGCGAATACTTCACCCCGGAACACGCCCCGGCACGCGCCTGTGTGCAGGCCAACATGATGGTGGACTGCAAGGTCGAGATCGATTGCGTGGCCTACAAGAAAAAAGGCTAAATGCCCCTCTCTTGAGATCACTGAAATCCAATGTGGGAGCTGGCTTGCCTGCGATGACGGCGTGTCAGGCAGCCCTGGGTAACTGAACCACCGCCATCGCGGGCAAGCCCGCTCCCACAGGGTACCACTGTGCAGCATTACCACTATGACCGGACCGACGACTGCCATGACCGAAGACACCATCAAACGCCGCGCCAAAGGACTGGACCGTGCATTCGATATCCTCGATTTTCTCAAGGAGATCGGCCAGCCCCTGCGCCCGAATGATATTGCCAGCGGCATCGGTAGCCCCAAATCCACCGTCTATGAACTGGTCGCGTCGTTGCTGGAGCGGCGCATTCTGGAAACGGTGGGCAAGGACGGTCACGTCTACCTCGGCCGCCAGCTGTACTTTCTCGGCCAGGCGCACCTGCGCCATTTCGACCTGACCCGCGAGGCCGACCACGCCTTGCAGGAGATCGTCAGCCAGACCCATGAAACCGCGCAGATGTGCCTGCTTAACGGGCGAAAATACACGGTGGCGCTGATGCGCGAAGGCGAGCGGCATTTTCGTATCTCCTCGGACATTGGCGAAAACGCGCCAATCCCCTGGACCGCTTCGGGGCGCTTGTTGCTGGGGCACTTGAGCGACCAGCAGATCATCGACCTGATCGACTACGACGACTTCATCCTGCCGGACGGCCAGCGCCTGCCGCTGGAAACCTTCCTGGCGCAAATCCGTCAAGCCACCCTCGATGGGTTTTTCTCCTTCGACAGCGTGGCCGACACCTTCACCCATTGCTTTGCCGCCCCGGTGCGGGACGCGCAGGGCATCAGCATCGCGACCTTGTGCATCGTTGCACCGCGCGCCGATGCGACCAAAAACTACAACGACTATCGCCGGGTGTTGATCGACAGCGCCAATAACCTGGCCCGGCGTATCAACGAATAGGAGTACTTCATGTCTGCCCTCAATGCCGTTGAAAAAGGCGCCGCTGCCATTGGCGCCCATCTGGTCCGTGACGTCAGCCTGCCGGCCCTGGTGCTGCACCGCGATGCACTGGAACACAACATCCGCTGGATGCAGGCATTTGTCAGCAACAGCGGTGCAGAGCTCGCGCCCCATGGCAAAACCAGCATGATGCCGGCGCTGTTCCAGCGTCAGATCGAGGCGGGCGCCTGGGGTATCACCCTGGCCAACGCCGTGCAGACCCGCGCCGCCTATGCCGGTGGCGTGCGCCGCGTGTTGATGGCCAACCAGCTGGTGGGCGCGCCGAACATGGCGCTGATCGCCGACCTGCTGGCGGACCCGCATTTTGACTTTCACTGCATGGTTGATCATCCGGACAACGTCGCTGACCTGGGGCTGTTTTTCGCCGCCCGTGGCCTGCGCCTGAACGTGATGATCGAATACGGTGTGGTCGGTGGCCGTTGCGGGTGCCGCAGCGAGCAGGAAGTGCGCGAGCTGGCCAAGGCAATCAAGGCCCAACCGGCCCTGGCCCTGACGGGTATTGAAGGCTACGAAGGTGTGATCCACGGCGAACACGCCGTCAGCGGCATCCGTGACTTCGCCGCCAGCCTGGTGCGCCTGGCCGTGGACCTGCAAAACAATGGCTCGTTCGACTTGCCCAAGCCGATCATCACCGCCTCGGGGTCGGCCTGGTACGACCTGATCGCCGAGTCGTTCGAAGCGCAAAACGCCGCCGGGCGCTTCCTCAGCGTGTTGCGCCCCGGCAGCTATGTGGCCCACGACCATGGCATCTACAAAGAAGCGCAGTGCTGCGTGCTTGATCGTCGCGGCGACCTCAACGAAGGCCTGCGCCCGGCCCTGGAAGTCTGGGCCCACGTGCAATCGATGCCCGAGCCTGGCTTTGCGGTGGTTGCCCTGGGCAAGCGTGACGTGGCCTACGACGCCGGTTTGCCGGTGCCGCTCAAGCGCTACAAGGCCGGGATTGTGCCGGCTGAAGGCGATGATGTAACCGCGTGCAAAGTCACGGCGGTGATGGACCAGCACGCGTTCATGAGCGTGGCGCCGGGGGTTGAGTTGCGTATCGGCGACATCATCTCCTTTGGCACTTCGCACCCGTGCCTGACCTTTGACAAGTGGCAGGTGGGTTGCCTGGTGGATGAGCGGTTGCAGGTCGTTGAATCCTTGGATACCTGCTTCTAAACCGCGTCGTGGCCATCGCAGGCAAGCCAGCTCCCACATTCGACCGAGTTCCTTCAGTTGAAATGCATTCCAGCTGTGGGAGCTGGCTTGCCTGCGATGAGGCCCTCCCACACACCAAGAGTCCCCAGGCATGAACACAACTCCCCGCATCGCCCTGATCGGCGAATGCATGATCGAACTGCAACACCGCGCCGATGGCAGCCTGCAACAGAGCTTCGGCGGCGACACCTTGAACGCGGCGGTGTACCTGCGCCGCGAGTTGGGCGCCGTCGGCACGGTCGACTACGTGACCGCCCTGGGCGATGACAGTTTCAGCGATGCCATGTGCCAGCAATGGACCGCCGAAGGCCTTGGCCTGGGCATGGTCCAGCGCCTGCCCGGGCGTCTACCGGGGTTGTACTGCATCCAGACTGACGCCAATGGCGAACGCAAATTTCTCTACTGGCGCAACGAAGCCGCTGTGCGCGACTGCTTTACCACGCCGGCAGCCGAGCCGATCCTGGCGGCGTTGCCGGACTACGACGTGGTGTATTTCAGCGGCATCACCCTGGCGGTACTGGGTGGAGTCGGACGTGAGCGCTTGCTGCAAACCCTGATCGAAACCCGCCGGCGCGGTGGCAAGGTGGTGTTCGACAACAACTATCGCCCGCGCCTGTGGGCGAGTGTCGACGCGGCGCGCGCGGCGTATCACCAGGTGTTGGCCGAGGTGGATATCGCCCTGCTGACCGAGGATGACGAGCGCGCGTTGTTTGGTTATGCCAACAGCGAGCAGGTGTTCGCGGCGTACCCGGCGATTGCAGAAGTGGTGCTCAAGCGCGGGGCGGATGCGTGCTTGATCCGTTGTAATGGCGAGCGCTTTGCGGTGCCGGCGCTGAAGGTCGAGAAGGTGGTGGATACGACGGCGGCGGGGGACTCGTTCAGTGCGGCGTATTTGGCCAGTCGGCTCAAGGGCGGCTCGCCTGAGCAGGCGGCGTTGGCCGGGCATCGGTTGGCGAGTAGGGTGATTCAGGTGCCCGGGGCTTTGATTGCGCGGTGAATGGCCGCCTGCGGCGGTTCGCAGGCAAGCCAGCTCCCACATTTGACTGCATTTTTCCAGTTGAAATGCGCTCAAGTGTGGGAGCTGGCTTGCCTGCGATAGCGGTCCTGAGCCAACCCCTCAGTCGCGGTAAAACACCTGCACCAGGTGGTAACCAAACTTGCTCTTGATCGGCCCGTGCACCACTTTCACCGGCTTCTTGAAGATAACGGCATCAATAACCCCCACCATCTGCCCAGGCCGCACTTCACCCAAATCACCGCCGCGCTTGCCGGAGGGGCAAGTGGAGTACTTTTTGGCCAGCACATCAAACGCTTCGCCCTTGGCAATGCGCTGCTTGAGCTGTTCGGCTTCTTCGCTGGTTTTCACCAGAATATGACGGGCTTGGGCTTTCATAAGGTTCTACCAGGTGTGCGACGGCGCGCGATTATGCCTGAACTCATTCGTCGACGTTGATCATGCTGCGGATTTTAGTCGCCAGCAGATCAATGGAAAACGGCTTGGCCACCATGTCCATGCCGTCCTCCAGGAAGCCCTGGCGCTCGGCGGCTTGTTCAGCGTAACCGGTCATAAATAATACGCGCAGGCCCGGCCGGTGCTGACGGGCGATTTCGGCCAGTTGCCTGCCGTTCATGCCCGGCAGGCCGACATCGGTGACCAGCAGGTCCACGCGCAGGTCCGATTCCAGCAGCGGCAGCGCGGTGCGCGCATCTGCCGCCTGGTGAGCGGTGTAGCCCAGCTCGGCGAGCACATTGACCACCAGCATGCGCACCGCCGGGTCATCCTCGACCACCACCACCGCTTCACCGGCGAGTGCCAGCGGCGCTTCGCCCAAATGCGGCGGCAGGTTGCTTTCCAGCGCGGTGCCGTGCAACCGCGGCAGGTACAGGCGCACGCAGGTGCCCTGGCCGGGTTCGCTTTGGATGGTCACATGGCCGCCGGATTGCTGGGCAAAGCCGTAGATCATCGACAACCCCAGGCCGGTGCCCTGGCCGATGGGCTTGGTGGTGAAGAACGGGTCGAAGGCCTTGGCGAGAATCTTCGGCGCCATGCCGGTGCCGTTGTCGCAGACGCCGAGCATCACGTAGTCGCCGGCCTTGACCGGCTCCAGCGTGGTGATGTCGGTGCCGTCCAGGTAACTGTTGGCAGTTTCGATGCGCAATTCGCCGCCGTCGGGCATCGCGTCGCGGGCGTTGATCACCAGGTTGAGCAAGGCGTTTTCCAGCTGGCTGGCATCGGTGTTGACCGGCCAGATATCTTTGCCCAATTGCACCTTGAGCGTGATATGCGCGCCTTTGGTGCGACGGAACAAATCTTCCAGGGACGCCACCAGCTCGTTCGGGTCCAGTGGCCGGCGGTCCAGCGATTGGCGGCGTGAGAAGGCCAGCAGCCGGTGGGTGAGGGCGGCCGCGCGATGGGCGGACGACACGGCCGCATCGGTAAAACGGCCGATTTCGTCGCTGCGCCCGGCGGCGATATAGCGCTGCATCAAGTCCAGGCTGCCGATAATGCCGGTGAGCATATTGTTGAAGTCATGGGCGATACCGCCGGTGAGCTGGCCGACCGCTTCCATTTTTTGTGCATGGCGCAGTGCGTCTTCGGCGCGCTCACGCTCGAACATCTCGTTTTGCAGGCGCTGGTTGGCCTCGGCCAATGCCTGGGTGCGCTGGGCCACGCGTTCTTCAAGGTTTTCGTTGAGGTGGCGCAGGGCTTCTTCGGTGAGTTTGCGTTCGGTCTCATCGATCACAAAAATGTAGAAACCATTCACCGAGCCGTCATTGCTGAAGCGCGGCAAGTACTTCATCAGCGCATGGCGCGGCCGGCCGTCGCGGTGCGGGGTGATGGTCATGAAGCTGCAGGCCTTGCCGCGCAGCGCGGCGTCGATCTTGTCCGCGCGCCCGGCATACACCTCGTCGCCGAGTACTTCGCGGATGCTTTTGCCGTACAGCTCCTGGGGCGTCATGCCGTACCAATCGAGGTAGGCGCTATTGTTGAGGCGAAAGCGCTGCTCGTGGTCGACATAACCGATCAGCACCGGCATGGCGTTGATGATCAGTTGCAGCTCGGTCTGGCTTTGACGCAGCGCCTGTTCGGTCTGCTTGCGCTCGGTCAGGTCCAGCGCTGCCCCCAGGAAACGCGCCGGGCGGCCTTGGTGGTCCTTGTAGCAGCGGCCGCGGGCAAACACCCAGCGCACCTCGCCATCGGCCTGCAGCAGGCGGTATTCCTCGGCGTATTCGGTGCCGAAGGTGATGCAATGCTTGATGCTGCGCGCGACCATGCCGCGGTCTTCGGGGTGAACGCCGTGCAGGTAGTCACTGATGGGGAGCAGGCCGGCGTCTTGCGGGTCGACACCGTGCAAGTGGGCAAAGTGGGCGTCGGCGATAAAGCGGTCTTCGCCGATATCCCAGTCCCAGGTGCCCACCGCATCGGTTGCCGCCAGTGCCAGTTGCAGACGTTGTTCGCTGTTGTGCTGGGCCTTGAGGCTGTCCTCGGAGCGCTGTTGCAGTTCGAGGGTTTTGCTGCGCCGCTCATTGGTCTCGATGGCAGTGACCAAGATCCCGGCCACGCTGCCGCCTTCGTCGCGCACCGGGCTGTAGGTGAGGTCGAGCCAGATTTCGGTGTCGCGGTTATTGCGTTGCAGCACAAAGCGCTGTTCGCTGAAGGTGCGCACCTGGCCGCCGAGCACCGCGTCGTAGATCGGCGCAGTAAAACTCTCAAGCTCCGGCCAGGTGTCATGGGCCGGTTGGCCCAGCGCCTCGGGATGCTTGTTGCCCGCGAGCACGGCGAAGCTGTCGTTATAGAGCTGGGTGAGCTGGCTGCCCCACAACAGCAGCATCGGCATCGGTGAATGGACGACGATATCGACGGCTGTGCGCAGGCTTTGCGGCCAGTCACCGGCCTCACCGAGCGGGCTTTGCGCCCAGTTCAGCCGCGCAATCAATGCGGCGGCTTCGCTACCGGTGGATGTTCCATTCATGAAAAAGCCCTGCACCTGACACTTTGAAATACGACAACAGCCGATTATCCCGCGAGACGGGAACGGCTGACTACCCCTCGAAAAATAGCATGCATTGAGGCGTTGTCTTCAAATCAGTGCGTCAGAGCTGAAACCTTTCATCCGTCCGCCAGCTCAGGGCGGTTGCGAAACTGTTCCAGCGCCTGCGGGTTTGCCAGGGCATCGGTGTTTTTGACCGGCTCGCCATGCACCACATTGCGCACCGCCAGCTCGACGATCTTGCCACTGATGGTGCGCGGTATGTCGCTGACGGCGAGGATCTTCGCCGGGACATGGCGCGGCGTGGTGTTGGCGCGGATCACCTGACGAATCTGCTGCTCCAGCGCGTCATCCAGCGTGATGCCTTCGTTGAGCCGCACAAACAACACCACCCGCACATCGTCCTGCCAGCGTTGGCCGATGGCCAGGCTTTCCAGGACCTGCGGGACTTTTTCCACCTGGCGATAAATTTCTGCGGTGCCGATGCGCACACCGCCGGGGTTGAGCACCGCGTCGGAGCGCCCATGAATCAGCAGGCTGCCATTGGCGCGCTGCTCGGCGTAGTCGCCCTGGGCCCATACGCCGGGGAACTGGCTGAAATACGAAGCCCGCAGTTTTTTCTGGTCGGGGTCATTCCACAGGCCAATCGGCATGGCCGGAAAGTGCCGGGTACACACCAGCTCGCCTTTTTCCCCGACCAGCGGCTGGCCCTGGTCGTCCCACACTTCGATGGCCATGGCCAGGCTCTTGCACTGCATTTCGCCGCGCCGTACCGGCAGCACCGGGTTGCCGATCACAAAGCAGGAGACGATATCGGTGCCGCCCGACATTGACGACAGGCACAGCTCGGCCTTGATCTCGCGGTACACATAGTCATAACTCTGCGGCGATAGCGGCGAGCCGGTCGAGATCAGGCCTTTGAGGCTGCCCAAATCGTGGCTCAGGCGCGGTTGCAGGCCAGCCTTTTCCAGGGTGGCGAGAAACTTGGGGCTGGTACCGAATACGCTGATTTTTTCCGCGTCGATCAGGTCGATCAGCCGCTCGGGGCCGGGGTGAAACGGCGAGCCGTCATACAGCACCGCCGTGGCACCCAGGGCCAGCACTGACACCAGCCAGTTCCACATCATCCAGCCGCAGGTGGTGTAGTAGAACAGGCAGTCTTCGCGCGACAGGTCGGCGTGCAGTCCGTGTTCCTTTAGATGGGTGAGCAGCACGCCGCCGGTGCCGTGGATGATGCACTTGGGCACGCCCGTGGTGCCGCTGGAGTACAGGATATACAGCGGATGATCGAACGGCACCGGGACAAATTCAGGCTCGCCGCCGGGTTGGTAGAAGTCGTTCCACAGTGCGACCCTGGCGTGGGTGCGGTAGTCCTCGACGCGCGCCTGGGGCTGGGCATACGGCACGATGATCAACTGTTCCAGGGACGGCAGGCGTTCGAGGATTTCATTGAGTTTGGTGCTTTGGTCGATGTTTTTGCCGGCGTAGCGGTAGCCCGCGCAGGTGATCAACACCTTGGGTTCTATCTGGCCGAAACGGTCGATCACGCCTTGGGTGCCGAAGTCCGGCGAGGAGCACGACCAGATCGCGCCCAGGCTGGTGGTGGCAAGCATGCCGACCAGGGTTTGCCAGGTGTTGGGCATGCACGCAGCCACGCGGTCGCCCTGGGTCACACCGGCCGCCCGCAAGCTGCGCTGCAAGCCTGCGACATGCTCGGCCAGTTCGGCATAGGTCAGTTGTTCGCGCTGGCCCTCTTCGCTGACCGCCACCACCGCCGGGTGAGCATCCCGACGGCGCAGCAGGTGTTCGGCAAAGTTCAGGGTCGCGCCTGGGAACCACTCGGCGCTGGGCATTGCCGCGCCTTCGATCAGCGTGGTGCTGGGCGGGTTGCGAAAGTGTACGTCGAAAAAGGACACGATCGCCTGCCAGAAGGCTGGGCGCTGGTCGATGCTCCACTGGTGCAGGGCTGGGTAGTCGCGCAGCTGCACGCCGTAGTGTTGGTTGATGAAGCGCCGGAACTGGTCCATTCGCGTGTTGGCGATGCGTTCGGGGGAGGGTTGCCAGAGGATCTCGGACATTTGCGCAATCTCTTGTTTTTGTACAAAACCTCCAGCCAACACAGGTCGCAACTGTGGGAGCTGGCTTGCCTGATTTACTGGGCCAGCCAGCCGCCATCGATATTCCACGCGGCGCCGCGCACTTGGGCGCCAGCTTCACTGCACAGGAACAACACCAACTCACCCAGCTGTGGCGGCGTCACAAACTCCAGCGACGGCTGTTTCTCGGCCAGCAAATCATGCTGCGCCTGCTGCGGATCAACGCCCTTGGCCGCTCGATCATCAATCTGCTTTTGCACCAGCGGCGTCAACACCCAGCCTGGGCAGATGGCATTGCAGGTGACGTTACCGGTGGCGGTCTCCAGGCCCACCACCTTGGTCAGGCCGATGACCCCGTGTTTAGCCGCCACGTAGGCCGCCTTGCCCACCGAACCGACCAAACCATGCACCGATGCGATATTGACGATGCGCCCCCAGCCCTTGGCCTTCATGCCCGGTAAACTCAAGCGCGTGCTGTGGAACACCGACGACAGGTTGATCGCGATGATCGAATCCCAGCGTTCCACCGGGAAGTCTTCCACGGCCGCCACGTGCTGAATACCGGCGTTGTTGACCAGAATGTCGACGCCGCCGAACTCGCGCTCGGCGTAGGCAAACATGTCGGCAATTTGCGCCGGGTCGCTGACGTCCGCCGGGTGATGCCCGACCTTGCCGCCGAACGCCTGCACCTGGGCGACCGCCGCACTGGCGTCGCCGAAGCCGTTGAGGATCAGGTCGGCGCCGGCCTTGGCCAGGCTCAGTGCGATGCCCAAGCCGATGCCGCTGGTAGAGCCGGTAACCAGGGCGGTCTTGCCATTCAAAGTCGTCATGAAAACCTCACACAATGCCAGTGGCGTAGAAAGTACCGATCACCACGAACACCGCGAGGGTCTTGATGATCGTGATGCCGAAGATGTCCTTGTAGGCTTCGCGGTGGGTCAACCCGGTGACCGCGAGCAGGGTGATGACCGCGCCGTTATGGGGCAGGGTGTCCATGCCGCCACTGGCCATGGCCGCAACCCGGTGCAGCACTTCAAGGGGGATATTGGCCGCATGGGCCGCCGAAATAAAGCTCTCGGACATGGCCGCCAAAGCGATGCTCATGCCGCCGGAGGCAGAGCCGGTGATACCGGCCAGCAGGGTCACGGTAATCGCTTCGTTGACCAGCGGGTTGGGGATGCCCTTGAGCCAGTCCGCCAGCACCAGAAAGCCTGGCAGCGAGGCGATCACCGCGCCAAAGCCGTATTCCGAGGCGGTGTTCATGGCCGCCAGCAGCGCGCCGCTGACCGCGCTTTTACTGCCTTCGGCGAGCTTGCTTTTGATCGCCGACCAGCCGAACACCAGCACCATGACGATGCCCACCAGCAACGCCGCCTGCACTGCCCAAATCGCCGTGAGCTTGGCGATGTCGGTGGTCACCGGCGCGCTCATGCCCGGCAGGCTGAGGCTGTGGGTCTTGCCGTACCACTGCGGGATCCAGTGGGTGAACAGCAGGTTCATCACGCCCACCAGAATCAGCGGCGACAGCGCGACCCACGGGTTGGGCAGCGCCAGGTTGTCGGCGGTTTCCGGCTCGTTGCGCAGCTCGGTGCCATAACCTTCACCGGCGCGTTGTGCCTTGTTGCGCTGGCGCGCCAGGTAGAGCATGCCGGTGCAGAACACGAAGACCGTGCCGATCAAACCCAGCCACGGCGCCGCCCAGGCGGTGGTGTTGAAGAAGGTGCTGGGGATGATGTTCTGGATCTGCGGCGTGCCGGGCAGGGCGTCCATGGTGAACGAAAACGCACCGAGGGCGATGGTCGCCGGGATCAGGCGCTTGGGAATGTTGCTCTGGCGGAACATCTCCGCCGCAAACGGGTACACCGCAAACACCACCACAAACAGCGACACGCCGCCGTAGGTGAGCAGGGCGCAGACCAGCACAATCACCAGCATCGCCTGGCGCGTGCCAAGCAAGCGGATGGCGGCGGCCACAATCGAGCGCGAAAAACCCGACAGCTCGATCAGCTTGCCGAACACCGCGCCGAGCAGGAACACCGGGAAATACAGTTTGATAAAGCCGACCATTTTCTCCATGAACACCCCGGTAAACGCGGGGGCGACGGCGGACGGGTCGGTGAGCAGCACGGCGCCGAGGGCGGCGATAGGGGCAAACAGGATCACGCTGTAGCCACGGTAGGCAGCCAGCATCAGCAGCGCGAGGGCTGCCAGGGCAATGATCACACTCATGGTGTGTCTCCAGATCGAATTGTTATTTTTGTGGGGGTGGTGCGTTGGAGAGGGGCTATAGCGAGATGTGTGCCAATTGATTAAGTTGTTGAAATATATAGATATTATTATTTTGTGCGGGTGCAATTCTTGAGATTATCTCTTTTTTGAGACTGACAAGGATCAAAAGTGGGAGCTGGCTTGCCTGCGATAGCGGTGGTTCAGTTCAATAGGTATTGACTGATGGGCCTCTATCGCAGGCAAGCCAGCTCCCACAGTGGACTGTCTTTGTTTGTGGAGTTTTGTCTATTTATTGAGACTCGCTCATGTCCAATGCCACCATTTTTTTGTACAGGGTCGATCTACCCAGCCCCAACCGCTTGGCGGCTTCCACCACATTGCCTTCACAGGCCTTGAGTGCCGCCGCAATCACCTGCCGATCAAAGCGCTCCCGCGCCGCCGCAAATGTCTCGCCCTCGACCGTCTCCACCCGCCCACGGGCCACCGGGCTGAACGTGCCGATCGCCGCGCGAATCTCTTCGGCATCCAGCACCAGGTCATCACTCAACAACGCCGCGCGTTCCAGTACGTTGCGCAGTTCACGGATATTCCCCGGCCACGCGTGCTGCGCCAGCAACGCCAAGGCTTCGCGGTCAAGCTCATGCTGGCTGCGCAACTCTTCAAGAATCGCCTCGCTCAACGCCGGAATATCTTCCAGGCGCTCACGCAACGGCGGCACCTGGATCGGCAGCACGTTCAGGCGGTAATACAAGTCCGCCCGGAATTCGCCGCGCTTGATCGCCGCTTCCAGGTCCATGGACGTGGCCGCGATCACCCGCACATCGCTGTGCACCATTTCGTTGGAGCCCACCGGCTCGTATTCCTTTTCCTGCAACACCCGCAGCAGTTTGCTTTGCAGCGGCAGTGGCATGTCGCCGATTTCATCGAGGAACAGCGTGCCGCCCTGGGCGATTTGCAACTTGCCGGGGCGGCCCTTGCGGTCGGCGCCGGTGAAGGCGCCCGGTGCTGTGCCGAAGAACTCGGCTTCGAGCAGGTCGCCGGGAATGGCCGCGCTGTTGATGCTGACAAATGCTTTATGGGCGCGCGTTGATGCGCCGTGGATGGCCTGGGCCAGCAACTCTTTACCGGTGCCGGTTTCGCCCAGCAGCAACACGGGCGACTCGGCACTCGCACTGCGTCGTGCCCGGCGTTTGACTTCCAGGCTGGCCGCGCTGGTGCCAATAAAATGCGCGAAGTTGTATTTGCTCTGGCGTGAACGCAGCAGCGAACGGGTGGAGGCCAGCTCCTGCTGCATGCTCAGGTAGCGCTCGATCAGCGGCGACAAGTTGCGCAGCTCATCAAACAGCGCAAACCCGATCGCGCCGATCACCGCGCCTGCGTCATCGTGGATCGGCAGGCGCATCACCACCAACGGGCCTTTGGGCGTGTCCTGGATATCCAGCAGAATCGGCTGATCGTTGCGCACCACCTGGCGTAACAGGCTATTGGAAATCACTTGCTCGCACGGCTGGCCGATGGCTTCATCGGCGCTTTTAAGACCAAAACGTTTGGCGTAGCGCTCATTCATCCACACGATATTCGCGTCGCGATCGACAATCACCGTGCCTTCGCTGGACTGCTCGATGATCTCGAACAGCGACTGGATGGCCAGGCCGCGAACCTGCTGGTAGTCCTTGAGGCTGTCGCTGATGTTCATGCTCACACTGCCAACGCAAAATATGATTGGAATACGGTCCTGTGGGAGCTGGCTTGCCTGCGATGGCGTCCTCAAGATCGCCATCGCAGGCAAGCCAGCGCCTACAAGGGAATGTGCGCCGCCGCCAGCAGCTCTTTGGTATAGGGATGTTGCGGCGCGTCGAACACCACATGGCTCGCACCGCGCTCCACCACCTTGCCGTCCTTGATCACGATCATGTCGTGGGCCATGGCCCGCACCACCGCCAGGTCGTGGCTGATAAACAGATAGGTCAGGCCGTATTTTTCCTGCAGTTCACGCAACAGCGCCACCACTTGTTTCTGCACGGTGCGGTCGAGGGCTGAGGTCGGTTCATCCAGCAGCATCAGCGCAGGCTTGAGCACCAAGGCGCGGGCGATCGCGATGCGTTGACGCTGGCCACCGGAAAACTCATGGGGGTAACGATGACGGCTGGCGGGGTCGAGGCCCACGTCCTTGAGCACCTGGATCACTTGCGCATCGCGGTCGGCCAGGCTGCACGGCGCGTGCACTTCCAGGCCTTCGCTGATGATCTGTTGCACCGACATGCGCGGGCTGAGGCTGCCGAACGGGTCTTGGAACACCACCTGCATCTGCTTGCGCCATGGGCGCATCTGCTGGTTGTTCAGCGGGTCGAGGGCTTCACCCTGAAAACGGATACTGCCGGTGGAATCGAGCAAGCGCAGGATCGCCTGGCCGAGGGTGGATTTGCCCGAGCCGGACTCGCCGACAATCCCCAAGGTTTTGCCGCGCTGCACGCTAAGGCTAATGCCGTCGACTGCGCGCAGCCAGGTTTTGCGCCTGAACAGCCCGCCGCCGAGGGGGAATTGCACGCTCAGGTCGTCGACTTGCAACACCGTCTCACGTTCATCACTGCACAGCGCATCGCCGGACGGCTCGGCATCCAGCAGCAGGCGGCTGTAGGGGTGTTGCGGCGCAGTGAACAGCGTCTCGCAGTCGGCCTGCTCGACAATCTCCCCGGCGCGCATTACACACACACGCTGGGCAATGCTGCGCACCAGGTTGAGGTCATGGCTGATCAGCAGCAGCGACATGCCCAGGCGTTGTTGCAACGACTTGAGCAGCAGCAGGATCTTGCGCTGCACGGTCACGTCCAGCGCGGTGGTGGGTTCGTCGGCAATCAGCAGCTCCGGCTCGCAGGCCAGGGCCATGGCGATCATCACCCGCTGGCGCTGGCCGCCGGAGAGTTGATGCGGGTAAGCCTTGAGGCGCTCCTGGGGTTTCTGGATGCCCACCAGTTCGAGCAGCTCAAGAATGCGTGACTGCGCCGCCTTGCCGCCCAGGCCCTTGTGCAGCAGCAGGGTTTCGCCGATCTGTTTTTCGATGCTGTGCAGCGGGTTGAGCGAGGTCATCGGCTCCTGGAAAATCATCGCAATACGGTTGCCGCGCAGCTTTTGCAAGGTGGCCGTCGACGCGCCGATCAGCTCCTGGCCGCGATACTTCACCGAGCCTGTGGTGTGCGTGCCCGCGTCTGGCAGCAATTGCAGAATCGAGTGGGCGGTTACCGACTTGCCCGAACCCGACTCGCCGACCAAGGCCAGGCATTCGCCAGGGCGCACGTCCAGGCACAGTTTGCTCACCACGGTCTGGCCGCTGAAGGCGACGCTGAGGTCGCGGATCTCGATCAGGTTCATACGCAATTACTCATGAGCGTGGGTCGAAGGCATCACGTAATGCCTCGCCGATAAAGACCAGCAGCGACAGGATCAGCGCCAAGGTGAAAAATGCCGTCAGGCCCAGCCAGGGCGCTTGCAGGTTTTGCTTGCCCTGAGCAATCAGTTCGCCCAGGGACGCGCTGCCGGCGGGCATGCCGAACCCGAGAAAGTCCAGGGCGCTCAAGGTTGAAATTGCCCCGGTCAAGATAAACGGCAGGTAGCTCAAGGTGGCGGTCATGGCGTTGGGCAGGATATGCCGGCGAATGATCTTGCCATCGCCCAGGCCCAGGGCGCGTGCGGCCTTGACGTATTCCAGGTTGCGCCCGCGCAGGAACTCGGCGCGCACCACGTCCACCAGGGCCAGCCAGGAAAACAGCGCCATGATCCCCAACAGCCACCAGAAATTCGGTTCGACAAAGCCGGACAAAATGATCAGCAGGTACAGCACCGGAAGTCCGGACCACACTTCCAGAATGCGCTGACCGAGCAGGTCGACCCAGCCGCCGTAATAGCCCTGCAAGGCGCCAGCGGCGATGCCGATGGCGGCACTGATGGCAGTGAGTGCCAGGGCAAACAGGATCGACACCCGTGCGCCGAAGATGACCCGCGCCAGCACATCGCGGGATTGATCATCGGTGCCCAGCCAGTTCACCGTCGAGGGCGGGCTGGGGGCAGGGCGGGTCAGTTCGTAGTTGGGCGTGTCGTCGCTGAACGGGATCGGCGGGAACAGCATCCAGCCGCCGTCCTGCTTGATCAGCTTTTGCACGTAGTCACTGCGGTAGTCGGCCTGGAAGGGCAACTGGCCGCCGAACTGTTGCTCGGTGTAGCGCTTGAACACCGGGAAATACAGCTCGTTCTTGAAGCTCAGCACCAAGGGTTTGTCATTGGCGATCAACTCGCCGCCCAGGGTCAGGATAAACAGGCCGATAAACAGCCACAGCGACCACCAGCCACGGCGGTTCTTCTTGAAGCGCTCGAAACGCCGACGGGCCACCGGAGACAGATTAAGCATCAGGCGTTCCTCGCGGCGAAGTCGATACGCGGGTCCACCAGGGTGTAGCAGAGGTCGCCGATGAGTTTTATCAAGAGCCCGAACAGGGTGAAGATAAACAACGAGCCAAAGACCACCGGGTAGTCGCGGGATACGGCGGCTTCGTAGCTCATGCGGCCCAGGCCATCGAGGGAAAAGATCACTTCGATCAACAGGGAACCGGCAAAAAACACGCTGATAAATGCCTGGGGAATCCCCGAGATCACCAGCAGCATGGCATTGCGAAACACATGGCCGTAGAGCACCCGGCGTTCACTCAAGCCCTTGGCACGGGCGGTGACCACGTATTGGCGCGTGATTTCATTCAGGAATGAGTTTTTGGTGAGGATGGTCAGCGTCGCGAACCCGCCGATCACCAGGGCGCTGACGGGCAACACCAGGTGCCAGAAGTAGTCGGCAATTTTGCCGATTGTGCTGAGTTCGTCGAAGTTCTCCGAGACCAGCCCGCGCACCGGGAACCAGTTCAGCGAGGTGCCACCGGCGAACAGCACGATCAGGAACATCGCAAACAGGAAGGCCGGCATCGCATAACCGATGACAATCGCGGTGCTGCTCCACACGTCAAAGCTGCTGCCGTGGCGCACGGCCTTGCGAATCCCCAAGGGGATCGACACCAGATAGGTGATCAAGGTGGCCCATAAACCGAGGGAAATGGTCACCGGCATTTTTTCCAGGATCAGGTCGATCACGCTTTTGCCGCGAAAGAAGCTGTTACCGAAATCCAGTTGGGCGTAGTTCTTGAGCATCAGCCACAGACGTTCCGGCGCGGGCTTGTCGAAGCCGTATTGCTTTTCGATGTCCTTGATCAATTTGGGGTCCAGGCCACGGCTGGCGCGCGAGCCGTTGACGGCTTCGCCGCCACCACCGCCAATGCCGCCGCCACCGATGCCCTGCAGGTGGGCAATGGCTTGTTCAACCGGGCCGCCGGGCGCGGCCTGCACGATCACGAAATTGACCAGCAGGATGATCACCAGCGTGGGGATAATCAGCAGCAGGCGCCGCACGATATAGGCAAACATCAGCGCGTTCCTCCGCGTTTTTTCAGCTCGGCGTTCATTTGCTCATTCGTCAGTGGTGTGGGGCTGATTTCCCACCAGGTTTCCAGCGCTTCGTCGTTTTTGGCCTCGATGGCCGGGCGACCGAAACGGTTCCACCAGGCAGCGGAAGTGCCGGGCGGGTAATAGTTGGGGATCCACAGGTAGTTCCATTGCAGCACGCGGTCCAGGGCATGGGCGTAAGTGAGCATCTGCGCCTGGGTGTTGGCTTTGACCAGCCCGCTGATCAGGGTATCGACGGCGGGGTCTTTGAGCACCATGTAGTTGTTCGCACCAGGGTCGTAGGCGGCCTGCGAGCCGAAGTAGTTGTACAGCTCCATGCCTGGCGACGTGGTGACCGGGAAACCGATGACGATCATGTCGTAGTCGCGGGCCATGATGCGGTTGACGTACTGGGACGAGTCTATGCGGCGGATATTCAGGGTGATGCCGATCTGCGCCAGGTTGCGCTTGTACGGCAGCAGTAGGCGCTCCAGACCGGCCTGGGCATTGAGGAAGGTGAACTCCAGTGGCTCGCCGTCGGCGTTGACCAGCTTGTCGCCCTTGGGTGTCCAGCCGGCGGCTTCCAGCAGTGCCAGGGCTTGCAGCTGTTTGTCACGGATCATGCCGCTGCCGTCGGTGACCGGCGCCTTGAAAACTTGGGTGAATACTTCGTCGGGCACCTGGCCGCGCAGTGGCTCAAGAATCGCCAGTTCCTCTGGGGTCGGCGGTTGGCTTGCAGCCAGCGGGCTGTTGGAGAAGAAGCTCTGCTGGCGGATGTACATATTGCGCATCATCTGCCGGTTGGCCCATTCGAAGTCCCACAGCATCGCCAGCGCCTGGCGCACGCGGCGGTCCTTGAACATCGGTTTTTGCACGTTGAACACATAGCCCTGGGCCGGTTGCGGCATCTCTTTGGCCAAGTGCGCACGTTGCAGGCGGCCATCGTCGAGGGCCGGGCCGTTGTAGCCGATGGAGTAGCCCGTAGCGGAGAACTCGCGGTTGAAGTCATAGGCGCCGCCACGCAGCACCTGGCGGGCCACCTCGGTGTCGCCGAAGTACTCCAGGCTCAAGTGGTCGAAGTTGTACAGGCCCCGGCTGACGGGCAAGTCCTTGCCCCACCAGTCGGGGTCGCGGGTGAAAGTGATGGTGCTGCCGGAGTCGATTTTGCTGATTTTGTACGGGCCGCTGCCCAGCGGCGCTTCGTAGCCGCCACCGTTGGCGAAGTCGCGGGTTTTCCACCAATGCTCGGGGAATACCGGCAGGGTGGCGATATCCAGAGGCAGGGTGCGGTTTTCATTGCTGGAAAAGTCGAAGCGCACCTGGCGCTCGCCTTCGACTTCGACGTGTTTGACGTCGGCGAACAGGGTGCGAAAGCGCAGGCTGCCTTGGGTCATCAGCAGGTCGAAGCTGTAGCGTACATCTTCGGCGGTGATCGGCGTGCCATCGGCAAAGCGTGCCTTGGGGTTGAGGTAGAAGCGCAGCGAGAGGCCGTCGTCGGCGCGTTCCATTTTTTCGGCGACCAGGCCGTAAACGGTGTAGGGCTCATCCAGGGAGCGCTGGGCCAGCGGGGCGTAGAGCCAGCCGTCGACCTGGGAGACGCCGATGCCTTTGTCTATGTACGGCAATACATGGTCGAAGCGCCCGATTTCGATGGCTGAGCGTCGCAGGCTGCCGCCTTTGGGCGCGTTGGGGTTGGCGTAGTCGAAATGGGTGAAGCCGGTGGGGTACTTGGCCGGTTCGCCGTAGACCGTGAGGTAGGTTTGCGGGGCCGCGATCACGGCGGTGCTGGCCAGTAGCAGGGCCAGGGTGTAGCTGAAGAGTTTTGTGGAAAAAACCAATCGCATTATCAGCCTTGAGCGCCGGGTGAACAGTAATAGGGATTTGTACGTTAACGGCTTATGGGTTGCCAGTCACTTGATGCACAACGGCCCACCAAAAGGCGGGCCGTTGTTTATAGCATCAGCGCGGACGGGATCAGTCCTGGCGGCTGGTGACTTCCAGCAGGTGGTAGCCGAACTGGGTTTTTACCGGGCCTTGCACGGTGTTGACGGGGGCGCTGAAGACGACGGTGTCGAATTCCTTGACCATCTGGCCTGGGCCGAACGAACCCAGGTTGCCACCGTCGCGGCTGGATGGGCAGCTGGAGTTGGCTTTGGCGATTTCTGCGAAATCGGCGCCGCCTTCGATCTGGGCCTTGAGTTCGTTGCACTTGTCTTCGGTGGAAACGAGGATGTGGCGGGCGGTGGCTTTGGCCATGGGGGTAACTCCTTGAAGTAAAAAGGGTGAGCCTACCGGATTCAGGTGGTTTTTTGTTGGCAAAGTTCCATCTTGTGGTGGGTTGGGTTGGGTTGATTGAGTACATATCCGTTGCTGCGGTAACGGCCACTTAGGGTTCCGCCCTTACGGCGGGTCACTTTTGGCAAACGCCCCAAAAGTAACCAAAAGGTCTTCGCCCCACCACTCGGCACCTCGCTAATGCTCGGTGTGCCCTCACTCCGGCTTGAATCCGTGGGCCGCCGCGATGGGCCATCCTTGGCCCAGCGCGGCTAACCCGGCGTCCTGCCGGGTTACCCACGGATTCAAGCCTGCGTTCGGCCATCGTGGTTAACGGGGCGCCTCAGATCAAAAGCAAGATCAAGATCTACAGCACGGCGGCCTGAAAGCCGACCTGAGTGGTTGAATCAAAAGCGAAAGGCGAAAGCGGATTTGCATACACTGAAGATCTGCTTTTCTGTGGGAGCTGGCTTGCCTGCGATGCAGACACCTTGGTGTATCAGGTACACCGAGTTGATGCCATCGCAGGCAAGCCAGCTCCCACCTTTGATCGAGTATGGCTCTGCTGTTGCTGTTGCTGTTGCTGTTGCTCCGGCTCTTACATCCTTTTCGATGACGAAGTCAGCGGTCTTTTGATCTGCGCTTTTGATCTTGATCTTGATCTGAAATCGCCCCGTTAAACACGATGGCCGGAATCTGACAGGGATTTGGGGGGTAAACCGGCAGGGATGCCGGTTTAGCCGCGCTGGGCCAAGGATGGCCCATCGCGGCGGCCCCCCAAATCACTGTCGGATTGCGGGCATGCCGAGCCATAGCGAGGCACCGAGTGTTGGGGCGAGGACCTTTTGGTTACTTTTGACTGGGCCGGCATTCCGGTCCTTGCAAAAGTGACCCGCTGTAAGAGCGGAAGCATAGGCCGCCGTTACTTAAATAACGGATATGTACACGATCAAACCACAACAGCAGGCACCAAAAACGCAGCTTCCAACAACTGCCGCGTATAAGCATGCTGCGGATCCGCAAAGATCCCCGCCGCGTCCCCCTGTTCCACCACCTGCCCATGCTTGACCACCATCAACTGGTGACTCAAGGCCTTCACCACCGCCAAATCATGGCTGATAAACAGGTACGTCAGGTTGTACTTGGCCTGCAGCCCCCGCAATAATTCCACCACTTGCCGCTGCACCGTGCGGTCCAGCGCGGACGTCGGTTCATCGAGCAGTATCAAGCGGGGCTTGAGCACCAAGGCACGGGCGATGGCAATGCGTTGACGCTGCCCACCGGAAAACTCATGGGGGTAACGATGCCGCGACTCCGGGTCCAGGCCCACTTCCTTGAGCGCTGCAATAATCGCCACTTCCTGCTCGGCCGGCGTGCCCATCTTGTGGATACGCAACCCTTCGCCAACGATCTCACTCACACACATCCGCGGGCTCAAGCTGCCGAACGGGTCTTGAAACACCACCTGCATCTCCCGCCGTAGCGGGCGCACCTGTTGCTGAGTCAAGCGGTCAAGTTGCTGGCCTTCAAAGCGAATCCCGCCTTTGCTGGCGATCAAGCGCAAAATCGCCAGGCCCAGGGTGGACTTGCCCGAGCCGCTTTCACCGACGATGCCCAGCGTCTGGCCCTGGGGCAGGCTGAAGTTGATGCCGTCCACCGCCTTGACGTAATCGACGGTGTTGCGCAAAAAGCCCTTTTTGATCGGGAACCAGACCTTCAGGTCGTCGACTTCCAGGAGTGGCGGCCCGACCTCGTTACTGGCTGGCCCACCGCTGGGCTCCGCCGCCAGCAGTTCCTGGGTGTAAGGGTGCTGGGGCGACTGAAACAGCGTCTCGCAATCAGCCTGTTCAACGATGCAACCCTGCTGCATCACACACACACGATGGGCGATGCGCCGCACCAGGTTCAAGTCATGGCTGATCAGCAGCAATGCCATGCCCAGCCGGGCCTGCAGCTCTTTGAGCAGTTCCAGGATCTTCAATTGCACGGTGACGTCGAGGGCCGTGGTCGGTTCGTCGGCGATCAGCAGTTCGGGCTCGTTGGCCAACGCCATGGCGATCATCACCCGCTGGCGCTGGCCGCCGGACAGTTCGTGGGGCAGGGCTTTGAGGCGCTTGTGCGGCTCGGGGATGCCCACCAGTTCAAGCAGTTCCAGGGTGCGCCGGGTCGCGACTTTACCGGTCAGGCCTTTGTGCAGGCCGAGCACTTCGTTGATCTGCTTCTCGATCGAATGCAGTGGGTTCAACGAGGTCATTGGCTCCTGGAAGATCATCGCAATGCGGTTGCCGCGAATATGCCGGATGGTTTTCTCTTTGAGGGTCAGCAGATCATGCCCGGAATAGCTGATGGTGCCGGCCGGGTGCCGCGCCAGCGGGTAGGGCAACAGGCGCAGGATCGAGTGGGCGGTCACCGATTTGCCCGAGCCGCTTTCGCCGACCAGCGCCAGGGTTTCGCCGCGCTTGATATCGAAGCTGACATTGTTGACCACGCGGTGATGATGCTCGCCGGTGACGAACTCGACGCAGAGGTCGCGGACTTCGATCAGATTGTCCTGATTCATCTCATTTCCTCGGGTCGAAGGCATCGCGAGCGGACTCGCCGATAAACACCAGCAAACTCAACATGATCGCCAACACGGCAAACGCACTCATGCCCAGCCACGGCGCTTGCAGGTTGGATTTGCCCTGGGCCACCAGTTCGCCCAGGGACGGCGAACCGGCCGGCAGGCCGAAACCGAGAAAATCCAGGGCGGTGAGGGTGCCAATGGCACCGGTGAGGATGAACGGCATGAACGTCATGGTCGAGACCATGGCATTGGGCAGGATATGCCGGAACATGATCGCGCCGTTCTGCATGCCCAGCGCTCGGGCGGCACGCACATATTCCAGGTTGCGCCCGCGCAGGAACTCGGCGCGCACCACGTCCACCAGGCTCATCCACGAAAACAGCAACATGATGCCCAGCAGCCACCAGAAGTTGGGCTGCACAAAGCTGGCGAGGATGATCAGCAGGTACAGCACCGGCAAACCCGACCAGATCTCCAGGAAACGCTGGCCGGCCAGGTCGACCCAGCCGCCATAGAAACCCTGCAAGGCGCCAGCGATGACGCCGATGATCGAGCTGAGCACGGTCAGCGTCAGGGCAAACAGCACCGACACACGAAAGCCGTAGATCACTCGCGCCAGCACATCGCGGCCCTGGTCGTCGGTGCCCAGCAGGTTCACCGAAGACGGCGGCGCTGGCGCGGGGACTTTCAGGTCGTAGTTGATGCTCTGGTAGCTGAACGGGATGGGCGCCCACAGCGTCCAGGCGTCCTTGGCCTTGAGCAGTTCCTGGATATACGGGCTTTTGTAGTTGGCCTCCAGCGGGAATTCGCCGCCAAACGTGGTCTCCGGGTAGCGTTTAAGCGCCGGGAAATACCAGCCACCGTCGTAATGGACTGCCAGCGGTTTATCGTTGGCGATCAACTCGGCGCCCAGGCTGAGCACGAACAGAATCAGGAACAGCCACAGCGACCACCAGCCACGTTTGTTGGCTTTGAAACGCTCGAACCGGCGGCGATTGAGGGGGGACAGGTTCATCTCAATGCTCCCGGCTGGCGAAGTCGATGCGCGGATCGACCAGGGTGTAAGTGAGGTCGCCGATCAGTTTCACGATCAGCCCCAGCAGGGTGAAGATAAACAGCGTGCCGAACACCACCGGGTAATCGCGGTTGATCGCCGCTTCAAAGCTCATCAGGCCCAGGCCGTCGAGGGAAAAGATCACCTCGACCAGCAACGAGCCGGTGAAGAAGATCCCGATAAACGCCGAGGGGAAACCGGCAATTACCAGCAGCATGGCGTTACGAAACACGTGGCCGTAAAGCACGCGGTGGTTGGTCAGGCCCTTGGCTTTGGCGGTGACCACATACTGTTTGTTGATTTCGTCGAGGAAGCTGTTTTTGGTCAGCAGGGTCATGGTTGCGAAGTTGCCGATCACCAACGCGGTGACGGGCAGGGCCAGGTGCCAGAAATAATCGAGGATCTTGCCGCCTACGCTCAGTTCCTCGAAGTTGTTGGACGTCAGCCCACGCAAGGGGAACCAGTCCAGGTAACTGCCGCCGGCAAACACCACGATCAGCAGGATCGCGAACAAAAACGCCGGGATGGCATAGCCGACGATGATCGCCGAACTGGTCCACACGTCAAAGTGGCTACCGTGCCGCGTGGCCTTGGCGATGCCCAGCGGGATCGACACCAGGTACATGATCAGCGTGCTCCATAGCCCGAGGGAGATGGACACTGGCATCTTTTCCTTGATCAGGTCGATGACCTTGGCGTCGCGAAAGAAGCTGTCGCCAAAATCCAGTCGTGCATAGTTCTTGACCATGATCCACAAGCGTTCCGGCGCCGACTTGTCGAAGCCGTACATCTTTTCGATTTCCTTGATCAGCGCCGGGTCCAGGCCCTGGGCGCCGCGGTAGCTGGAACCGGCCACCGAGACCTCGGCGCCGCCACCGGCAATGCGGCTGGTGGCGCCGTCGAACCCTTCGAGCTTGGCGATCATCTGCTCCACCGGGCCACCGGGGGCGGCCTGGATGATGATGAAGTTGATCAGCAGGATCCCGAACAGTGTGGGGATGATCAGCAACAGGCGGCGAACAATATAGGCCAGCATTTAATCGCCTCCGCTCGCCGGATCGGCGTTCTGGACAGTGTCGACGGCAGGTTTGGCCCACCAGGTGGCCGTGCCGACGTCGTAACGTGGCGGGACTTTGGGGTGGCCCAAGTGATCCCAGTACGCCACGCGGTAAGTCTTGATGTGCCAGTTGGGAATCACGTAGTAGCCAAACTGCAAGACCCGATCCAGCGCCTTGGCATGGTCGACCAGGCTTTGGCGCGAGTCGGCGTTGATCAGTTCTTCGACGAGTTGGTCGACCACCGGGTCCTTGAGGCCCATGTAGTTGCGGCTGCCGGATTTGTCGGCGGCGGCGGACGACCAGAATTCGCGCTGCTCGTTACCCGGCGAGGTGGACTGCGGGAAGCTGCCTACCAGCATGTCGAAGTCCCGCGAGCGCAGGCGGTTGATGTATTGCGAAACGTCAACGCGGCGGATTACCAGGTTGATCCCAAGGTCTGCCAGGTTGCGCTTGAAGGGCAGCAGCACCCGTTCGAAATCGGTCTGGGTCAACAGAAACTCGATGTTTACCGGCTTGCCGGTGGCGTCGACCATCTTGTCGTCGACGATCTTCCAGCCAGCCTCCTGCAACAGCTGGTAAGCCTCACGCTGCTGGGTACGGATCATGCCGCTGCCGTCGGTTTTGGCCGGCTCGAAGGCTTGGGTGAAGACTTCGGCGGGGAGCTTGTCGCGAAACGGCGCCAGGATGGCGGTTTCCGCCGGGCCGGGCAGGCCGGTGGCGGCCATCTCCGAGTTTTCGAAGTAGCTGCGGGTGCGGGTGTAGGCGCCATTGAACAGCTGTTTGTTGCTCCACTCGAAATCCAGCAGCAGGCTGATGGCCTTGCGCACCCGCACATCCTGGAACATCGGTTTGCGCGTATTGAACACAAACCCCTGCATGCCGGTGGGGTTGCCGTTGGGAATTTCTTCCTTGATCAACCGGCCCTGGGCCACGGCCGGAATGTTGTAGGCGTTGGCCCAGTTCTTGGCGCTGAATTCCAGCCAATAGTCGAACTGCCCGGCTTTCAAGGCTTCCAGCGCCACGGTGCTGTCACGGTAGTAGTCGGTGATGCGGTTATCGAAGTTGTAGAAGCCCTGGGTCACCGGCAGGTCTTTGGCCCAGTAATCCTTGACCCGCTCATAGCGCACCATGCGTCCCGGTTTGACCTCGGCGACCTTGTACGGCCCGCTGCCCAGCGGTATTTCCAGGTTGCCCTTGGCAAAGTCGCGCGTTGCCCACCAATGCTTGGGCAATACCGGCAGTTGGCCGAGGATCAGCGGTAATTCACGGTTATTGGTGCGTTTGAACTTGAACAGCACACGCAGCGGGTCTTCGGCGACCACTTCTTCGACGTCGGCGTAATAGTTGCGGTAGAGCGGCGAACCGTCCTTGATCAGCGCCTGGAAGGTGAACACCACGTCTTCGGCCCGGATCGGGTGGCCATCATGGAAGCGCGCTTCGGGGCGCAGGTAGAAGCGCACCCAACTGTTATCCGGAGCCTTTTCGATCTTGCCGGCCACCAGGCCGTACTCGGTGACGGGCTCGTCCAGACTTTGCATGGCCAAGGTGTCGTAGATCAGCGGCAGGTTGTCTGCGGGCACGCCCTTGCTGATGTAAGGGTTGAGGCTGTCGAAGCCGCCCATGCTCGATTCACGGAAGGTGCCGCCCTTGGGCGCGTCGGGGTTTACATAGTCGAAATGCTTGAAGTCGGCGGGGTACTTGGGTGGCTCGCTGTACAGGGTCAGCGCATGTTGCGGCGCGGCATTGGCTGCGCCGCACGCTAACAAGGCGCCAAACAGGGCGGTGCGCAAGGTCATCATTGGGCTTTCTCCGAAGCTTTCAGCCACCACGCGCTCAAACCCAGGCTATAGGGCGGCGTGGTGACAAAGGCGAACCGGTTGCGGTACGCCAAGCGATGATAGTTGAGGTACCAGTTGGGAATACTGTAGTGCTGCCACAGCAGCACCCGGTCGAGGGCGCGGCCGGCGGCCAATTGTTCTTCGCGGGTCTGCGCCGCCAGCAGTTGGTCGAGCAGGTGGTCGACCACCGGGTTGGCGATGCCGGCGTAGTTTTTGCTGCCCTTGATGGCCGCCTGGCTGGAGTGGAAGTACTGCCACTGCTCAAGGCCCGGGCTCAAGGTCTGGTTGAGGGTGATCAGGATCATGTCGTAGTCGAACTGATCCAGGCGCTGCTTGTATTGCGCCCGGTCAACCGTGCGCAGGCGCGCGTCGATGCCGATACTTTTGAGGTTTTCGACGTAGGGCTGCAGGATGCGTTCAAGGTTCGGGTTGACCAGCAGAATCTCGAAGCGCAGCGGTTGGCCCTTGCTGTCGAGCAGGCGCTGGTCTGAGAGTTTCCAGCCCGCTTCGCCGAGCAAGGCCAGGGCGCGGCGCAACGTCTCGCGCGGGATGCCGCGGCCGTCGGTCTGCGGCAGGCTGAAGGCTTGAGTGAACAGGTTGGGCGGCAACTGGTCGCGGTAGGGCGAGAGCATCAGCCATTCATGCCCCACTGGCACGCCGGTCGCAGAAAACTCACTGTTGGGGTAGTAACTGAGCGTGCGTTTATAGGCGCTGCTGAACAGGGTGCGGTTGGTCCATTCAAAATCGAACATCAACCCCAGGGCTTCACGCACTTTGGTCTGGCTGAAGATCGGCCGCCGCGTGTTCATGAACAAGCCCTGGCTCTGGGTCGGGATCTGGTGGGCGATCTGCGCCTTGATCACGTCGCCGCGGTTGACCGCGGGGAAGTTGTAGCCAGTGGCCCAGTTCTTGGCCTGGTGTTCGATATAGAGGTCGAATTCACCGGCCTTGAAGGCTTCGAAGGCCACGTCGCTGTCGCGGTAGAACTCCACTTCGACCTTGTCGTAGTTGTAGAACCCCTGGTTGACCGGCAGGTCTTTGCCCCAGTAATCCTTGACCCGCTCGAACACCAGCTGGCGGCCCGGGGTGACCTTGGTGATGCGATACGGCCCGCTGCCCAAAGGCGGCTCGAAGGTGGTGGCCTTGAAGTCGCGGTTCTTCCAGTAATGCTGGGGTAGAACCGGCAGTTCGCCCAGACGCAGGATCAGCAGTGGGTTGCCGGCGCGTTTGAATACAAAACGGATGCGATGGCGGTTGAGAATGTCGACCCGCGCCACTTCCTGCAGGTTGGTGCGGTACTGCGGGTGGCCTTCGGTGAGCAGGGTGCGATAGGAAAATGCCACGTCATAAGCGGTGATCGGCTTGCCATCATGGAAGCGCGCTTCCGGGCGCAGGTTGAACACCACCCAACTGCGGTCCTCGCTGTACTCCACCGATTGGGCAATCAGCCCGTAGCTGGAGGTGGGCTCGTCACCGGACGGCGCGTACTGGCCGGTGCCGACCATCAGCGGTTCGTTCAGCTCGTTGACGCCGTATTGCAGGAAATTGGGCGTGGAAACCGGGCTGGTGCCCTTGAAGGTGTAGGGGTTGAGGGTATCGAAGGTGCCAAATGCCATGACCCGCAATGTCCCGCCTTTGGGCGCTGCAGGGTTTACCCAGTCGAAGTGGGTGAATTTGGCCGGGTACTTGAGTGTGCCGAACTGCGTGTAACCGTGGCTCTCGGTAATCGTCGCGTTCGCAGCAAAGCTCAAGGCCAGACTTATTAGTAGAAGGAGGGGACGCTTCAAGTCAGAGATCCGATCCAGGCGGCTTGGGCTTTATGATCGGTACAGTAACAGCTTGTTCCGGTTGGAAAAAGGTGGCTGAAACCACTGGAGATCCAATGTGGGAGCGGGCTTGCTCGCGAATGCAGTGTGTCAGTCAACAGAGATGTTGAATGTGCCACCGCTTTCGCGAGCAAGCCCGCTCCCACATTTGCTCCCCAGTGTTCTTGAGGGGTTAGCGCGGCCCGGAAACCACCAGCATCTGCCCCGGCTTCAACGCCTGGCCAGTACGCGGGTTCCAACGCTTGAGATGTTGCATCTCGACGTTGAAGCGCTTGGCGACGATGTACAGCGAGTCGCCTTTCTTGACCTTGTACTGCACCGGTTTCTTGCTGCTGGCCACCAGTTTGCGGGTGTCCTGCATCACCAGGGTCTGGCCGACCTTGAGGGCCTGGCCATTGAGTTTATTCCAGCGCTGCAGGTCATGTACATCGACCTTGTTCGCCTTGGCGATCAGCGTGAGGTTGTCGCCACTGCGGACTTTGTAGTTGCGGGTACGCCCGGCCACCCGTGTGCTCTCAACTTCGTCGAACACCTGCTTTTTCGGGCGCATCGCCAGCAATTCTTCGGGCTTCATCGTCGAAAGGGTGCTGGTGAGCAACTGCGCCTTGGAGCTTGGCACGAGCAAATGCTGCGGGCCGTCCAGGGTGGTGCGTTGTTTCAGGGCCGGGTTGAGCTGGAACAGTTCGTCTTCGTCGATCTCGGCCAGCGCGGCAACCCGGGACAGGTCCATGCTTTGCTTGACTTCAACCACTTCGAAGTACGGCGTGTTGGCAATCGGGCTCAGGTTGACGCCATAGGCCTCGGGGGCCAGCACCACTTGGGACAGCGCCAGGAACTTGGGCACGTAGTCCTTGGTTTCCTGGGGCAGGGGCAGGTTCCAGTAGTCGGTGGGCAGGCCGAGCTTTTCGTTGCGCTCGATCGCCCGGCTGACCGTGCCTTCGCCGGCATTGTAGGCCGCCAGGGCCAGCAGCCAGTCGCCGTTGAACATGTCATGCAGGCGCGTCAGATAGTCCAGGGCGGCGGTGGTGGAGGCGGTGATATCGCGGCGGCCGTCGTAGGCGCGGGTCTGGCGCAGGTTGAAGTAGCGCCCGGTGGAGGGGATGAACTGCCACAGGCCGACCGCATCGCTGCGCGAATAGGCCATCGGGTTGTAGGCACTTTCGATCACTGGCAGCAGCGCCAGCTCCAGGGGCATGTTGCGTTCTTCAAGGCGTTCAACGATGTAATGAATGTAGAGGCTGCCGCGTTCTCCGGCGTTCTCTAAAAAGGACGGGTTGCTGGCGAACCACAAGCGTTGTTGCTCGATGCGCGGGTTCACACCCAGGCCGTCCTGCAATTGAAAGCCCCGGCGCATGCGTTCCCAGACATCCTGGGGCACTTCGGGGCTAGGCTTCTCTGAGAGCCAAATAGGTTTTTGCTTGATCTTGGCAGCAAGATTGGGTTTGGGTTGCACGGTGGATTGTGCAGCGAAATTGGTCGATTGGCAGCCCGCCAGAGTCGCGGAAACGGCCACCGCCACGGCTTGAGCCAGGCGGGTCAATGCGTCTGAAGAAATGGATTTACGAATAGATGACGACATTGGCTGGAAGTAAGTTCCGGGCAAAAATGTCGGGCGATTCTAGAAAGCGCTTTGGTTCCGGTCAACCATTCAGAAATTCCGTATCAGATTGCATCCGCTTAGAACTTATCTTTCCAAGCCCTCAAGCTAGCAAACACCTCGGCCCCAGTGCGGTTGTCGCGACCGTTCCGTTCGTCCGCTTTTTGTTTAACGGATGTTTCGGCGGTACGCAGGAAAGGGTTAGTACGTTTTTCCAGGGTCAGGTTGGAGGGAAGTGTCATTTCACCACGGGCGCGCAATTGCTTGACGGTCTCGACGCGTTCGGCGATATCGGCATTGTCCGGTTCCACGGCCTGGGCAAATTTGAGGTTACTTTGCGTGTACTCATGGGTGCAGTACACCAGCGTGTCGGCGGGCAGGGCGGCCAGGCGCGCAAGCGAGGCGTGCATTTGTTCCGGGGTGCCTTCGAACAGGCGCCCGCAGCCGGCGGCAAACAGGGTATCGCCACAAAACAGCACGCCCTGGTGGTAATAGGCGATATGGCCGAGGGTGTGGCCGGGCACGCTATAAACGTCGAAGTCCCAGCCGAGCGCGTTGATGCGCGCGTTATCGTGCAGGGCCACGTCCCGCGCCGGGATCTTTTCGTTCGCCGGGCCGTAAACCTTGGCGCCGGTTGCATGTTTGAGCTGTTCGACGCCGCCGACATGATCATGGTGGTGGTGGGTGATCAGGATGTCGCTGAGCCTGTACCCAGGGTTTTGCTTGAGCCAGGCCAGCACCGGCGCGGCATCGCCGGGGTCGACCACGGCGCAGCGTAGGGTATCAGGGTCTTGTAACAACCAGATGTAGTTATCGGTGAAGGCGGGCAGGGCACTGATCTGTATCATTCTTCGATTCGCCAAGCTGAACACTTTGGTGCATCTTAGAACGTCTAGGCGAATTGGAGAATGCAATGACTGATAAAGCGTTCGCCCAGGCCGATCCTGAATGGCTGGCCCTGATCAGCGCAGCCCGTGATTGGCTGTCCGGGCCGATCGGGCAATTTTTGCTGGACGAAGAGCGGCGCATGCTCGAAGACGAGCTGGGCCGGTTCTTTGGTGGCTACCTGGTGCACTACGGCCCGTCGGCCCAGACGCCGCCCGCTGCGCCGCAGGTGCAACGCAATGTGCGCCTGGGCGCGCCGTTGCCTGGGGTCGAGATTGTGTGCGAGGAACAGGCCTGGCCGCTGAGCGAACATGCTGCCGATGTAGTGGTGCTGCAGCACGGCCTGGATTTCTGCCTGTCGCCCCACGGTTTGCTGCGCGAGGCCGCCAGCAGCGTGCGCCCAGGTGGCCATTTGCTGATCATCGGCATCAACCCCTGGAGCAGTTGGGGCCTGCGCCATGTGTTCGCCCATGACGGCCTGCGCCAGGCGCGCTGCATCGCGCCGTCGCGGGTGGGCGACTGGTTGAACCTGCTGGGCTTCGCGCTGGAGAAACGCCGCTTCGGGTGCTATCGTCCGCCGCTTGCGTCTGCCAAGTGGCAAGGACGGCTGGCCGGCTGGGAGCGCCGGGCGGGTGCCTGGCAACTGTCGGGCGGTGGCTTCTATTTATTGGTCGCGCGCAAGATCGTGGTCGGGCTGCGGCCGGTGCGGCAGGTCGCGCGTCAGCCCATGGGCAAGCTGGTGCCGATGCCGATGGCCAAGGTCAACCGCAAGCAGAGCGAACCGTAACCCCTCTTTTTGATTGAAGACCGAGCAACTGATGACCGATACCGTAGAACTCTTCACCGATGGCGCCTGCAAGGGCAACCCTGGCCCCGGCGGATGGGGCGCGTTGCTGGTGTGCAAAGGTGTGGAGAAGGAACTGTGGGGCGGCGAAGCCAACACCACCAACAACCGCATGGAGCTGATGGGCGCCATTCGCGGCCTGGAAGAACTCAAGCGTCGCTGTGACGTGCTGTTGGTGACCGACTCGCAATACGTGATGAAGGGCATCAACGAGTGGATGGTCAACTGGAAGAAGCGCGGCTGGAAAACCGCGGCCAAAGAGCCGGTAAAGAATGCCGACCTGTGGCAACTCCTCGATGAGCAATGCAACCGCCATGACATCACCTGGAAATGGGTACGCGGCCACATCGGCCACCCGGGCAACGAGCGCGCCGATCAATTGGCCAACCGTGGCGTGGATGAAGTTCGGGGCTACAAACAGAGCTGAGCCGGCTGACGTGTTAACATCGCGCCCCTTGATTCACACCACACTGCACACCACCGTTGAGAGCTGAACCCTGATGGCCATCCGATCTGTTGTACTCGATACCGAAACCACCGGCATGCCGGTGACCGATGGTCACCGGATCATTGAAATCGGCTGTGTCGAATTGATGGGTCGCCGCCTCACCGGGCGTCACTTTCACGTCTACCTGCAACCGGATCGTGACAGTGACGAGGGCGCAATTGGCGTCCACGGTATTACGGATGAATTCCTCAAGGGCAAGCCGCGCTTTGCTGAAGTGGCGGACGAGTTTTTCGAGTTCATCAACGGCGCTCAACTGATCATCCATAACGCGGCGTTCGACGTCGGGTTCATCAATAACGAGTTTGCCCTGATGGGGCAGACCGAGCGTGCGGATATCGCCCAGCACTGCTCGATTCTCGATACCTTGATGATGGCCCGTGAGCGTCACCCCGGCCAGCGCAACAGCCTGGATGCGTTGTGCAAACGTTATGGGGTTGATAACTCTGGCCGTGAATTGCACGGCGCCTTGCTCGACTCCGAGATTCTCGCCGACGTTTACCTGACCATGACCGGCGGGCAGACCAGCCTGTCCCTGGCCGGTAATGCTTCCGATGGCAGCGGCTCGGCGGAAGGTTCGGGCAACCGTCCTTCGGAAATCCGCCGTTTGGCGGCGGATCGCAAGCCGACCACCATCATCCGTGCCAGCGAGCAGGATCTGGCTGAGCATGCGGCGCGCCTGGAAGCGATTGCCAAGTCGGCGGGCGCGCCGGCGTTGTGGTCGCAACTGACTCAGCAATAATCACGGCTGAACACGATTAAAAAATGTGGGAGCTGGCTTGCCTGCGTTGGCATCAACTCGGTGTGCCTGAAGTACCGAGGTGCCTGCATCGCAGGCAAGCCAGCTCCCACAGTAGATTTGCGTCGTCTGTAAAATCTTCATTCGCCACATCCCCTCCCAGCTTCTACCCTGAGTGCATAGCCCTCAGGACTCAAAGCACTCATGTACAAAGACCTGAAGTTCCCTGTTCTTATCGTGCACCGTGACATCAAGGCCGACACCGTTGCCGGTGATAGGGTCAGAGGCATCGCCAGGGAGTTGGAACAAGAGGGCTTCAGTATTTTTTCTGCGGTGGATTACGCCGAAGGCCGATTGGTGGCTTCTACCCATCATGGCCTGGCGTGCATGTTGATTGCCGCCGAGGGCGCTGGCGAAAACACCCACCTGCTGCAAAACATGGTCGAGCTGATTCGCCTGGCGCGGGTGAGGGCGCCCAACCTGCCGATCTTTGCCCTGGGCGAGCAGGTCACCCTGGAAAACGCGCCGGCCGATGCCATGAGCGAGCTCAACCAACTGCGCGGCATTCTGTACCTGTTCGAAGACACCGTGCCGTTTCTGGCCCGCCAAGTGGCTCGCGCTGCACGCGCCTACCTTGATGGCTTGTTGCCGCCGTTCTTCAAAGCGCTGGTGCAGCACACGGCCGATTCCAACTATTCCTGGCACACCCCCGGCCATGGCGGCGGTGTGGCTTATCGCAAAAGCCCGGTGGGGCAGGCGTTTCATCAATTCTTTGGCGAAAACACCCTGCGTTCGGACTTGTCCGTGTCGGTGCCGGAGCTGGGGTCATTGCTCGATCACACCGGGCCCTTGGCCGAAGCCGAAGCCCGCGCGGCGCGTAACTTTGGCGCCGATCACACGTTCTTTGTGATCAACGGCACCTCGACGGCCAACAAGATCGTCTGGCATTCCATGGTCGGGCGCGATGACTTGGTGTTGGTGGATCGAAACTGCCACAAGTCGGTGCTGCATTCGATCATCATGACCGGCGCGATCCCGCTGTACCTGTGCCCGGAGCGCAATGAACTGGGGATTATCGGCCCGATCCCCTTAAGCGAATTCAGCCCCGAGTCGATCCGCGCCAAAATTGAAGCCAGCCCCTTGACCCGTGGCCGGCCGGCGAAAGTGAAACTGGCGGTGGTCACCAACTCCACCTATGACGGACTGTGCTACAACGCCGAACTGATCAAACAGCAACTGGGCAACAGTGTCGAGGTGTTGCACTTCGACGAGGCCTGGTACGCCTACGCGGCCTTTCACGAATTCTTTGCCGGGCGTTATGGCATGGGCACCTCGCGCACACCGGACAGCCCGCTGGTGTTCACCACCCACTCGACCCACAAATTGCTCGCGGCCTTCAGCCAGGCGTCGATGATCCACGTGCAGGACGGTGGCGCGCGCCAGCTGGACCGCGACCGCTTCAACGAAGCCTTCATGATGCACATCTCCACTTCGCCGCAATACAGCATCATCGCCTCGCTGGATGTGGCTTCGGCGATGATGGAAGGCCCGGCCGGGCGCTCGCTGTTGCAGGAGATGTTCGACGAAGCCCTGAGCTTTCGCCGTGCCCTGGCCAACCTGCGCCAGCATATTGCTGCCGAAGACTGGTGGTTCTCCATCTGGCAACCACCGTCGGTGGCCGGCATCGACCGGGTCGCCACCGCGGATTGGCTGTTGCACCCGCAGGATGACTGGCATGGCTTTGGCGATGTGGCCGAAGACTATGTGTTGCTGGACCCGATCAAAGTCACTTTGGTGATGCCCGGCCTCAACGCCGGTGGCGCCTTGAGCGACTGCGGAATTCCCGCCGCAGTGGTCAGCAAATTCCTCTGGGAACGGGGGCTGGTGGTGGAAAAGACCGGTTTGTATTCCTTCCTGGTGTTGTTCTCCATGGGCATTACCAAAGGCAAATGGAGTACCTTGCTCACCGAATTGCTGGAGTTCAAGCGCAACTACGACGCCAATGCCAGCCTGGCCAGTTGTTTACCCTCGGTGTTCAAAGAAGGCCCGGCACGTTATCAAGGCCTGGGTTTGCGTGACCTGTGCGACCAATTGCATAGTTGTTACCGCAGCAACGCCACCGCCAAGCACCTCAAGCGGATGTACACCGTGTTGCCGGAAATTGCGATGAAACCGGCCGATGCCTACGACCAACTGGTCAGGGGTGAAGTCGAAGCCGTTTCCATTGACGCCTTGCCAGGACGCATCGCAGCCGTGATGCTGGTGCCTTATCCGCCGGGCATCCCGTTGATCATGCCGGGCGAGCGCTTTACCGAGTCGACACGCTCGATCATCGACTATCTGGCATTTGCCCGTACGTTCGATAGCAGTTTCCCCGGTTTTGTCGCCGATGTTCATGGGTTGCAACACGAAGATGACGGCAGTGGCCGTTGTTACACCGTCGATTGCATCAAGGGTTAAGGATGTTTATGCAAGCTGTAATGAACCCGAAGTATCCGGGGCTCAGCGTTCGGGTCGCCGACGAAGGCTTTGACGCCTACGTGTGGGGCAATGATTTCAGCTTTGAGGTCAGCGCCTATGGCGTACCGGAGATGGGCAAGCGCGTCGACCAATGGGCGCTGGAGCGCATTCTGCCGTACCGCAAGTGTTACGGCATCGACCCGGAAGAGTTCGCCAGTTTCCGCGATGCTCCCGACAGTGCGATTTTTATGGCGTACCTGGATGATCGCGCGGTGGGGCACATTGTGGTCAGCACCAACTGGAATGGTTTTGCCCATGTCGACGAGCTGGCGGTGGCCATGCCTGCACGGCGCCATGGTGTAGCCAAGGCATTGCTGGATGTGGCGCAGTTCTGGAGCCGCAAGAAGAACTTGCCGGGCATGATGCTCGAAACCCAGAACAATAACCTCGGCGCTTGCCGTTTGTATGAGCGCTGCGGGTATGTGATGGGTGGGATCGATCAATTGCGCTATCGCGGGATTGACCCGCAAACCCGCGAAGTGGCAATTTTCTGGTATCGGTTGTTCACGTCTGAGCGGCAGACGGCCTGAATGCCCTTGCCCCTGGCGTTCAGGCCGCGTTGAGGTGCGGCAGGCTAAGTCATGAATCGATCCACGAATGTTCGGTACCAATGGTAACCTGCAACTGGTCACGGAGTGAGCGGTAGTGCTTCTTGGCTTGCTCCAGACTCTGTTTTAGCCCATCAGGCTCACTCAGGCCTTTATTGGCGTAGTACTGGTGAATGTCGTCTTCCAGGCTGAACGGTATACCGGGCACCGCGCCATGTTTGACCTGCTGCATTTTTTCTTTGCTCATTCCATCGAATCCCGCATCGTAAATGTCCGGTCGCTTGGACCTCAGTACATCGTCAAGCAGGTTCGGGCCGACGGTCTCAAAGATCTTGCCTTCGTACTCCAGAAAATCTGAAGTGTAGGTGAACCCGCCGTTGACCTCTCTGGAAAGTTTCGGGCGGTTGGCCGCAAAATACGCTTTGTTTTCAGTGAAGCGCCGGTTCATCTCGGCGATCATTTCGGTGACCACCGGGTTATCCGGTTGCGTGGCGAAGTTACTGGTGTTGTAGAAGGGTTTGTAGTCAGTGATTTTGTGAGCGACTGGTTTGCTGAGCAGCATATCCGAGTCACCCGCGTTCAAACCGGCGGATCCCACCGCGCCTTTGATGGTGTCGTCGGTGTCGAGATAAATGCCACCATATTTATTCATCAACGGATAGCGAGCTACATCGGAAGTGGCGGCAAGGTTTTTTCCTTGGCCTCTGCGGAAGTAGGCATACAGTTCGGTGTTCTTCAAGGGTTGGAAAAAGTCTTCTTCATGCAAATTCATGACGGTGACGCCGGGCGCATCCTTTTCCAGCTTGAGTTTGATGGTCTGCAGCAACTCTGGCGTGTCGGCGTCGACGTGCACAATGGATTTGAAACCGGGCATTTTTTCGGCGTTGGTCGCGATATTCTTGATCAGCTTGTCGGGTATTTCGCCGCCGGCCCAGAAGTAGTGAATGTTGGTTGGGATGGGCCTGATATTGCTGGACTTCTGCAAGATAGCCGGTGGGGTTGCATCGATAAACCTGAAGTTGTGCTCGGGGATCTTCTGGGCATTTTTATATTCCTCCAAGGGTCCCATCTGCCACTTGTTCTTTGCGCTTCTCCAGAAGTACTCGGTGGTGACGCCGTTGGCGTTACCCGAACCGGCCATCCAGGCACCCACCTTGGTATCAAAGGTGGTGACATAGTTCATGCCTCGGTAATTGATGGTGAAGGGGTATGAGGAACCCGTGGTTATTTTTACGTCGTCTACCGGTACGACGTATGTGTTTTCATCGAGTTTCCAGGGTGACGGGGAGTTACCACCCAATAAGCGATTGGCAGTGGCGCGAGGCTCCCAGCCGGCGCTGCCCAGGTCCCGGACCACAATGTTGTCTCGGGCGGCACTGGGGTGTTGGATAACCCGCTGGCCATCCTTGATGGTGGACTGATAGAGCTTGCCGTTGACTTTTATATATTCTTTGTTGTTCGGGCCGACGTAGATATTCGCCTGCAAGCCTTTAACCTGCAGCAGGTCCGGGGAAACGATGGCCTCATATTCAAGCAGCGAGGTTCTATCAAAGACTTTGACGCTCTCACCGGCCGCCGCCGCCGCAGGCTGGAAATCTTTCAACGGTGAACCGTAGGGACGCCCCTTGGTTGCATCGAAGGCATACCATTTGCCGCCCTGGAACAACGCATCACCTTCCAGCATTTCACCAGCAACCCTGGAGGTGCCTATGGCAACCAAGCCATGCTGTGTGCTGGCGGCTTTGAGCACGTCGTAGCTGCCGCTGGCGCCCTTGAGGGTATTGAATACGCTCTTTCCCTTGGACCAGGTCCAGCGGCTGATACCTTTGAGCAAATCGCCCGCACCGCCCAACGGGTTGAGCGCGTCGATTGCGACGGTACCCAGAAACCGGGCGGTTCTTGCTGCACCCTTGAGGCCGGCCACGCCTTTGGCGAGGGCTTTACTCGCATGTGCTGCCTTGCCGGCGCCCAGAGTCACCAGACCGATCACGTCCATGCCAAGGTCAAGCAAACCCTCACCGATATTGCCCTGCGTGAAGTTAACAATCGCAGACCTGAACGGGATCATATTCAGGAAAAACTCCCCGATGGTCTTGTTGGCGGCACTGGTTTTGTCGTAAGACGTTGTTCCTCGGGCATGTTGCAGTAGCTCATCGCCCTGCAAGTCCATGCGTTTGGTGAGTATTTTGGCGATGTAGCGGGTGCGGTCTGAATCGAAGACCTGTGGTGTTACTGTGGTCGCCGGCTTTTCCTTGGCCTGCTCGGCATGTTCGTCTTCGAACGGGTTGAATCGTACGGTTCTATGCAGTGTGTTGGCGTCTCGATTATCGAGCCGGGTGTAGGGTGGCGAGTAAATGTGAGCCAGGTAATTGTGTTTGGAAATGGTCCCGGCGCGTGTATCGATGCGGTAAATATTGACCTGTCCCCCACGGGTGATTTTCACATCCAGCGTATGGCCTTTTTGGATCAGGCTTTTGGTCGAGAAATCGAGGCCGATGAGGTAGCTGTCGGTATGAAAAAACTCGAGTTTTCCATCATCGAAGTTTTCTTTATCTTCGGGTGGCACCGTCGAAATCAGGTATTGGGTCATCCCCGAGTGGCCTTTTTCCAACTCTGCTATGGCCGATGTGTAGCGTTGGGTAAAGGTGTCTGCGACGGAAAGTTCGCCGCTATCGGAAAGCGCGCAAAATTGCTTGATGGGGATGCGTTTGTCATTGGTGACCCAATGTTCGCTGTCATCATTATTGACTTTGTCGCCGTGCATGACGACATCGAGCATTGAATATGTTCCGGGGAAGCGACCGGGGCGTCCTTCGATCAGTCGGGCTTTCGTGAGGTTTTTCGCCTTGAAGACCTCATCGGATATGCCTGGAAATTTCTCCCTGAGCAGTTCCATTCCCAGGTTTTCACGCATCGGGATGGGGGTTGCGAGTGCCCGGCTGATGTCTTGCAAGGTTTGCTGCTGGGCGCTAAAGGTACTTTGCACAGTGTGCATCTGCGTGTCGTCGGGCGTCGTGCCTGCATTCAAGTAGCCTTTGACTTCACCCCAATTGTGCAACGCTTCGCGATGGATATGCTGCGAGAGCGGTGTGCCGATGTCGATGCCCTCTGCGGCGGCGAGCACTTCGCTGTAGGTCATTGTGAGTGTGCGCCCCGGCGATTCAGCTTCCAGCTTGGCGGCGGCGATCGTCAACTGTGTCCAGGGAATGCTGCCGTAGGTCACGCTCGCCGGAATGTCCTTGACCAGGTATTCAGGGGCGCAGTGGGCCAACAACATGCGGGCCGCCAGTTGAGCCGATGCCGCAGAGGCTCGGCCTGTTGCCACCAGATGACGGCTCAAACCCTCGATGACGACCGTGGCCGGTCGGTACCAATGCTGGCGTTGCCCAAGATCAAAGCCGGCAACGCGGTTACGCGCCGGAGTGCCCACGGATTGGGGATTCAGCCCCAGATGAATCGCAGCCAACAAATAGTCATTGACGCTGGTGTTCGTTGCAATGCCGCCCAACCGGGTTTGAATGGCCTGGCCCAGCGCTTGCGCCTTGGCCGATCCCAGCAGCGTTTCTACTGCGCTGCTGGTGAATTTGAAATCATTGCTGGACAACTCGCACGCGGACAACAGATAGCCCAGCACGCCTTTGGGATCAGTCAGTGGCAGTTCCGGCAGCGTTGAGTCAGGAGCGTTCAGCAGGTCGATGATAGCTTGTTTGTCTTGCGCCGAGAGCGGGATCGGCCAGGACAGCGCGCCGCTGAAGTTGCCCAGGGGCGGGGTCTGAACGTGCTTTGTCGCTAGCTGATAAAGGGCCTGCAACGCGTTCAGGGTTTTGGGCAGGGGCAAGTCGCTGCCGCTGAGGTATGTGCCCAATTTGACGATGCTGGTCGGCGCCAGATTGTGCTTTTGATAGTAGCTGGAGCCTTCACAGACCGGTATTGAGGTGCTATTCCAGTGCGACGTCAGCCTGCCTTCGAGCAGGCTTTGTTGCTCACTGGAAAGGGGGGGCGGGAAGGCGGCGTGCAGTTCTTCCAGGCTTGTGCGCAGTTTTGCCGCCAGGGTTTCCCAGTTACACCGATCGGCAAAAGCTTTTTTAAGCGCTGCCGGGTTGTCCAGGGTGCCAGGGGTTGCATCGTTGGCTGAGGCTTCAATCGAATTCGGTTGAGCGCTAGTTAACGCACCGGCGTCCTGCGGTGGGTTGAGACTGGCAGGGTTTTGAAGGGCTCGATCAGTAAGGACAGAATGGAGGGTAGTCATAGAAAACGCTTCCTTGTTTAGAGTATGTCGTCCAGTGGAAAGCACTCGGCTGTGCTTTCTGCTTCTGTGAGTGCGACGCTTCTAGAACAAGGTTCCAGCGGGAGTTTTTAGAGTTTATGTCGGTGAAAGCGCACTAGATGGTGCGCAGGGCGGGGTCAGGTGGATGCAGTAACGGTCAGCAAGGTTTCGGCCTTGTCGGCGACGATTTCCAACAGTGCATTCAACGCCGGAGCAGGTTCAGATTCCTTCAACGTCAATGCGTAAAGGACCACAGGCATCGGCGGCGATAACGGGCACGCATCCAGCCCAGCTTCCCGCGCGCCGAAGGCGGTAAACGGATCGACAATCGCCAGACCCGCTCCGGCCTCCACCATGCTGCGCATCATCTGGTAGGTCTGCACCCGTGTCTGCACCAACGGCAGTGGGCGCAGGGCTTGCAGTTTTGCGTCCAGCAGACGACTTAGCGGGTCGTGACCTTCCAGCCCGATCATTGACTGCCCGGCCAGGTCCTGCAGTGCAATGTACTTTTGCTTGGGTTTGAGCCAGCCATGGGGCGCGAGCAGTTGCAGCTTGCCTTGGGCCAGTACGGTGCTTTGGATTTGTGGGTGCTGCGGATCATGCAGGCTCAGGCCCACGTCGGCTTCGCGCAGCAGCAGGCTCCTGACGATCTCCCGGGTCGGTTGGCTCGACAGGGTGCACGGTGTGTCCTGAAAGCGCCGGCGCAGCATAGCCAGGCTTTGCGGCAACAATTGGTTAGCCAAGGGCTGCGTGCACAAGGCGCGCAAGGGCGGGGCGTGATGATGTTTGAGGCGCCCGGCCAGGCGTTGCAACGGCTCCAGCGCTTCATAGAGGTGGGCGATTTCAGCCTGCAGCTCAAGGGTTTCGCGCGTCGCTTGCAAGCGCCCGCGCACACTGGCGAACAGCATGAAGCCCAATTGCTGCTCAGCGTCCTTGAGGGTTGCGTCCACATCGCCCACGGGGAGTTGCAACCATTCGGCGGCGGTGCCGAGATGTCCGGTCTGCAAGATGGCCTGAATCACTTCGATATGACGTAAACGCATCGCCGGAGTCTATGTTCAGTGCGATGGGGTTTCAATGCCTGGGTAAAAAAGAGCACAGGCATGGGTGAGTGTTGGCTACCGTTAGTGGGTATGTCACTGTCACGGGCAGGGTATACAACGAGTGTATCAATCGAGGGAAAGGGGAGCCTCAACATGCCATCAAGTCGCTTAAGCGGAAAAATACTCACCCAGCGCGGCTTCACGCGCTGGGCGGTGCTGGTGGTGCTGGTCATTATTGGCTTGTTGGCCTTGGCGCTGGGGCCGCGCTTGTTTGGGGATGTAACGCTGACGGAAATCGCCACTGCCAAGGCGCAGGTGGCTGAGCTGGGCAAGGCTGTCGAGCAGTTCCATCAGGATACCGGCCGCTATCCTACGGATGAGGAGGGCCTGGAGGTGCTGACCGTGCAACCTGCGGCATCAGCCAATGGGAAAGGACCCTACGTCAAGGATGAGTTATTGACCGACCCTTGGGGCATTGCCTATCAGTACCACTACCCGGCGACCCAGCCCAACACCCCCTTCGACCTGTTTTCATTCGGCAAGGACCGAACCCTGGGCGGCGTCGGCGATAACAAGGATATTACCTACGGCGACCACTGAATCACCTGGCATTCCCCATCGACCTGATTAGAATGACGCATCTGATCATCAACGACCAATGCCGCTCACCCGGCACTTAAAACAACAACAGGTCTGGTCTCACATGCCTCTACCCTCGACGTTTTTCGGGGTAAGGGCCAAACAGCTGCTGGTCTTGGTGACCATTGGCTGCGTGGCTGCTTATCTCCTCAATAATCAAGACGAACGCACCCCGGAAAACCACGCCCTTGAGGCGTTTATCCGTTCCCAGGAACAGGTGAGCGAGCAGGTGGGGGCTGTGCTGGAGATTGCGCTGGTCAGGCAGGTGGTGGCGTATCCCGCTTACGGCACGCCGGGCTACAAGCGTTCGCTGTATGCCGTTGAAGGGGAGCGGGGGCGGTTGCTGGTAACGCTCAAGCAGCTGGACGGTGAGCAGGACGTGGAGGTAACGCAGATGCGCCGGCCGTGATCCCCCGGCCCAGTCAACGCCAGTAATGGCCAGGACTGAGCAGGTCGATAAGGCGGGATCTTATGACGCGAGGGTGGTTTGCGATTCGCGGACGATAATAGTCCCCGACTGGATCAATTTGAATTCATCGCCTTCCAATTTTTCTACACGGTCGCCAATGGCCAGCTTGTAGGTGGTGGTAGGCGTCGAGCCAGCCTGGCTGTCCTGCGCCGGGTTGGATTCCTGGAACTCATGCACCGAATACACGCGTCCTTCCGCGTCTCTGGCATGGAACTGTCCGACAAGTACTGCAGCCATCTGTTTAGAACCTCTGGAGATAAACACTCGATTTGCGGTTCTGTAGACCGTCATGGAGCGGGGTAGTTTACCTATGGGAAAAAAATACTATTCGTTGATGTTTTCAGACGCTTCCTACGCTGGTGAGTGCGTGGCAAACAGCTTCGGGATTATCAAAACCCGCTGGTTAACGCGTCACGAAGGCTCTATAACTAAAGGCTCCTTTAGTCAGATGTCGGGAAAACCTCAATGAGCAAGGTCTATACGATTGCCGTCCTGGTTGGCAGCCTTAGAAAAGAGTCGATCAACCGTAAGGTCGCGTTGGCATTGGCCGAACTGGCCCCTGCCAACCTCAAGTTGAACATTGTGGAAATTGGCGATTTGCCGCTCTACAACGAAGACATCGACGGTACTGCGCCGCCCGCAGCCTACAGTACTTTCCGTCAGCAAGTACGCTCATCCGACGCGGTGTTGTTTGTGACACCGGAATACAACCGCTCCGTGCCGGCCCCGTTGAAGAATGCCATTGACGTTGGGTCTCGTCCTTATGGGCAAAGTGTCTATGGGGGTAAGCCTGGGGCGATCATCAGTGTGTCGCCGGGGGCCATTGGTGGGTTTGGGGCGAACCATCATTTGCGTCAGTCGCTGGTGTTTCTGGATGTGCCGTGTATGCAGCAGCCCGAGGCGTATCTGGGTGGGGCGGGGAGCGTGTTTGATGAGGCGGGTAAGGTGTCGGAGAAGACCCGGCCGTTCTTGCAGGCGTTTATTGATGCCTATGGTAAGTGGGTTGAGAAACAGTTGGGCTGATGGCGGGGTAGGGCCGTGGTGTTTGGGTGTATATCCGTTATTTAGGTAACGGCTGCTATTGGTTCCGCTTTTACAGCGGGTCACTTTTGCAAGGACCGGAATGCCGGCCCAGTCAAAAGTAACCAAAAGGTCCTCGCCCCACCACTCGGTGCCTCGCTTGGGCTCGGCATGCCAGAACGAAGGCTTGAATCCGTGGGCCGCCGCGATGGGCCATCCTTGGCAGAGCACGGCGGCCTGAAAGCCGACCTGAGTGGTTAGATCAAAAGCGAAAGCGGATGTGCATCCACTGGAGGTCTGCTTTTCTGTGGGAGCTGGCTTGCCTGCGATGCAGACGCCTCGGAGTGTCGGGTACACCCGGTTGATGCCATCGCAGGCAAGCCAGCTCCCACCCTTGACCGAGTATGGCTCTGCAGGCCCTAACCCCCAGCCGACCCCAATCGATCAGCAAGCTTCAGCGCCATCCCCGCACTTTCAAGGCGCGACACCTGATCCACCTCCGCCCCCAAAATAGTCTTTTCCACATAAAGCGAGTGCACATCGGTCACCCCGATAAACCCCAGCCACGCCTCCATATAGGGCTTCTGAAAGTCCATCCCCTGCGCGCCAGGTGCCGAAAAATCCATCCCCCGTGCATACACATTCACCGCGATCTTGTCATGCAACAACCCCCGCACTCCATGCTCCGGGCTGAACTCAAACAGCACGTCCTTCTGTGATACCACGTCGATAAAGTGCTTGAGCTTGTAGGGAATCGCGAAATTCCACAGCGGCACCGAAAACACCAGCACATCAGCTTGATGCAGGTGAGCCGCTAGCGCTGTGAGTGTCGTCCAGGCAGCGCTTTGTTCTGCGCTTAACGGCGTACCCGCGATGCCCGCGTATTTGGCGTCCATCACCGGTCCGGCAAACTCCGGCAATTCCAGCGCCCATAAATCCAGGGTCACCACCTGGGTGTCCGGGGCGTTCTGCTGATAGCGAGCTATAAACTGACGAGCGATCTCCAGGGACGCGGAGCGTTGTTTGCGCGGCGAGCATTCGATGTGCAGGAGTGTGGTCATGGTGGCCTCGGGAAAGTTGACCTGGGCATTGCAACATAGCGAGCATTGAAATATAAATCGTATTTAAATCATCTATTGATCACAAATCAGAATATGTTCGATGCCTTGTTGCTCAAAACCTTCGTCACAGTGGTCGATGAGGGCGGTTTCAGCCGCGCCGCAGAGCGCCTGCACCTGACCCAGTCGGCCGTCAGTGGGCATTTGCGCCGCCTGGAGGAACAGGTGGGCAAACCCTTGCTCACCCGCACCACCCGGTCCCAGCAATTGACGCCCGATGGTGAACGGCTGATGGCCTATGCCCGTGGCATCCTCGCGTTGAACCGGGACGCCTGGGCCGAGCTGACGCGCTCGGCGATTAAAGGCAACCTGCGCGTAGGCGTATCGGAGGAGTTCGCGGATGCGCGCCTGTTACGTGAACTGCAAAACGTCGCGGCGCAATACCCTGGCATGCACATCAGCGTGCAAGTGGGCATTCCCGGTTCGTTGTTGAGTTTGATGAAGCAGGGTGAGCTGGAGGTGGTGGTCGGCTCGTTGTGCGAATCCAGTGAGCCAGGTTTGGCACTATGGCGTGAGCCGTTAGTGTGGGCCTGGTCCGGGCAGCCGCTCGTAGCCTTGCCGAACCCGTTGCCCCTGGCCTTGTTTCCCGAGCCTTGCCCGTATCGCGAGGCGGCGCTGACGCGTCTTGCCCAAGCGGGCATCGCCCAGCGCAGCGCCATGCAGTGCAGCAGTTACGCGGCGCTGCATGCCGCCGCAGCGGCCGGGTTTGCGATTGCACCGATGGCGCAGAGCCAGGTCGGGCCGGGCTTGGCGATACTCGGCGCCGAACACGGCTTGCCCGCGTTGCCCGATGCCGAGTTCCGCCTGTTCAGCGCCCCGGAGGCGGACCCGCGCCTGGTCGAGGTCGTCACCCAGGTGGTGGTCCGCTACGGCGCTGTTCGCTGGCACTGAGGCTCAGCGCAACCAGTTGGTGCGCGCCAGTTCGATCACTTCATCGCCACGCCCGCTCATCACCGCCTTGAGCATATACAGGCTGAACCCCTTGGCCTGTTCCAGCTTGATGGTCGGCGGCATCACCAGTTCCTGGGTAGCGGTAACCACGTCCACCAGCACCGGGCCGTCATGGGCCAGGGCGCGGCGCAAGGCCGGTTCCAGGTCTTCGGACTGCTCCACGCGAATGCCGAGGATGCCCATGGCGTTGGACATGGCGGCAAAGTCCGGGTTTTTCAGCTCGGTGCCGGTGTCCAGGTAACCGGCGGCTTTCATCTCCATGGCGACAAACCCGAGTGACGAGTTATCAAACACAATGACCTTCACCGGCAATTTCAACTGCGCCAGCGAGATGAAGTCGCCCATCAACATGGCAAAGCCACCGTCGCCGGACATCGAGATCACCTGCCGTTCAGGAAATGCTGCCTGTGCACCAATGGCTTGTGGCATGGCATTGGCCATCGAGCCGTGGTTGAACGAGCCGATCAGGCGGCGTTTGCCGTTCATCTTCAAATACCGCGCAGCCCAGACGGTGGGCGAGCCGACGTCGGCGGTGAAGATCGCATCGTCGTCGGCCAGCTCGCTGAGCAAGCGCGCCACGTACTGCGGGTGAATCGGCCGGTCGGCCTTCGATGGCTGCGCCAGGTCATCCAGGCCTTGGCGGGCTTTTTCATAGTGCTTGAGCGAGGTGTCGAGGAAGCTGCGGTCGGCCTTGCGCGTCAGGCGTGGCAACAGCGCGTCAATTGTCTCGCCAACATCGGCGGCGATGCCCAGGTCCAGGGTGGCGCGACGGCCCAGCGCCTGCGGGTTGCGGTCGACCTGGATGATCCTGGCGTCGGTCGGGTAGAACTGGCGATAGGGGAAGTCGGTGCCGAGCATGATCAGCGTGTCGCAGTTGAGCATTGCGTGGTAACCGGAGCTGAAGCCGATCAGGCCGGTCATGCCCACATCAAACGGGTTGTCCCACTCCACATGCTCCTTGCCGCGCAAGGCGTGCACCACTGGCGCGCCCAAAGCATCGGCCAGGGCTACCACCTGGTCGTGAGCGCCGGCGCAGCCGCTGCCGCACAGCAGGGTGACTTTCTCGCTGCTGTGCAGGATCTCGCTGAGGCGCTGCAGGTCTTGTTCCGCCGGCAAAGTGCGCGGTGCGTGCAGGGCCGGCCAGGGCTTGAGTTTGTCTTCGACTTCCAGCAGCGAGATATCGCCTGGGATCACCACCACCGCCACGCCGCGGTTGAGGATCGCTGAACGCATGGCGCGGTGCAGCACTTGGGGCATCTGCGCAGGGTTGGTGACCAGCTCGATAAAGTGGCTGCACTCTTTGAACAGTTCCTGCGGGTGGGTTTCCTGAAAGTAGTTCAAGCCGATCTCGGAGGAGGGGATTTGCGCCGCGATAGCCAGCACCGGCACATGGTTGCGATGGCAGTCGAACAGGCCATTGATCAAGTGCAGGTTGCCCGGCCCGCAGCTGCCGGCGCATACCGTCAGCTCGCCAGTGGCGGCTGCTTCGGCGCCGGCGGCGAAGGCGGCCACTTCTTCGTGGCGCACGTGCATCCACTCGATGCTGTCCATGGTGCGCAGGGCGTCGGTGAGGCCATTGAGGCTGTCGCCGGTCAGGCCCCAGATGCGCTTGATGCCCGCCTGTTCAAGGGTGGTCGCCAACTGCTGGGCCAGGTTGATTTTCGCCATGAAGAACTCCAATCGTCAGTGAGGTTAAAGGCTGCTGATTAGTAGAGGACAGTTCGAACACCGCGGATGTTCACCCTTGAATGTGAAGATTGCGTCACGGGGCCGACTAAACGCCGCGCATAAAAAAACCCTGGCAAGCCAGGGTTTTTCACAGCAGCAGGCTCAGCGGCGACGGAACAGCGGCAACGGTTCATCCGTGGCAGCCTGGTACGTGACCGAGAAGTCCTTGAGGCTTTCCAGCGCTTCATACGGGTCTTTGTCGGCGCGCAGGGCGAAGGCATCGAACCCGCAACGGCGCAGGTAGAACAGCTGGTCGCGCAGCACATCGCCAATCGCACGCAGTTCGCCCTTGTAACCATAACGGTCACGCAGCAGGCGCGCGTTGGAATAGTTGCGCCCGTCGGTGAAGGCCGGGAAGTTCAGGGCGATCACCTGGAAGTGCTGCACGTCGTCGCCGATCTCTTCGGCTTCCTCGTCGGCGTCCAGCCACACACCCAGGCCGCCGTCGCGGGCCTTGAGGGCGTGCCCGTGTTCACGCCACAGGGCCAGCGGCACGATCAGGTCGTCACAGTTGGAGATGCCGTCGAAGCTCGCGTCCTTGGGCAGCAGGTGCCAGGTTTCGTCGAGGACTTCGTTGTTCTTAATGATTCGCTGCATAGACGCGCTCCTTGAACAGGTCGATGCCGATGCGCTGGTAGGTGTCGATGAAACGCTCATCTTCGGTGCGCTGTTCGATGTACACGTCGATCAGCTTGCCGATCACCTCAGGCATGGCTTCCTGGGCGAAGGACGGGCCGAGGATCTTGCCCAGGCTCGCATCGCGGCTGGCGCTGCCACCCAGGGACACTTGGTAGAATTCTTCGCCTTTCTTGTCCACGCCCAGGATGCCGATGTGGCCGACGTGGTGGTGACCACAGGCGTTCATGCAACCGGAGATGTTCAGGTCCAGCTCGCCGATGTCGAACAGGTAGTCCAGGTCGTCGAAACGGCGCTGGATCGATTCGGCAATCGGGATCGACTTGGCGTTGGCCAGGGAGCAGAAGTCGCCACCCGGGCAGCAGATGATGTCGGTCAGCAGGCCGATGTTCGGCGTGGCAAAACCGCCTTCGCGCAGTTCGCCCCACAGGGTGAACAGTTGGCTCTGCTCGACGTCCGCGAGGATGATGTTCTGCTCGTGGGAAGTGCGCAGTTGGCCGAAGCTGTAGCGTTCGGCCAGATCGGCGACGGCGTCCAGCTGTTTGTCGGTGATATCGCCCGGGGCAACACCGGTTGGCTTGAGCGACAGGGTCACGGCCACATAGCCCGGCTTTTTGTGCGCCAGGGTGTTGCGCGTGCGCCAGCGGGCGAAACCTGGGTGTTGCTGGTCGAGGGCAGCCAGTTCGGCGTCCTGATTGCTCAGGGCTTTGTACTCAGGGTCGACGAAGTGCTTGGCTACACGGTGTACTTCGGCTTCGGTCAGGGTGGTCTGGCCGCCGCGCAGGTGTTCCATCTCGGCGTCGACCTTCTGGGCAAATACCTCAGGGGTCAGCGCTTTGACCAGGATCTTGATCCGGGCCTTGTACTTGTTGTCACGACGGCCATAGCGGTTGTAGACCCGCAGGATGGCGTCGAGGTAACTCAACAGGTCCTGCCACGGCAGGAACTCATTGATGAACGCACCGACTACTGGTGTACGGCCCAGGCCGCCACCGACCAGCACACGGAAACCCAACTCGCCGGCGGCGTTGTGCACGGGCTCAAGGCCAATATCATGCACTTCGATCGCTGCGCGGTCCGAGGTCGAGCCATTGATGGCGATCTTGAACTTGCGCGGCAGGTAGGCGAATTCCGGGTGGAAGGTGGTCCACTGGCGCACGATTTCGCACCACGGGCGTGGGTCGATCAGCTCGTCAGCGGCAACGCCGGCAAATTGGTCGGTGGTCACGTTGCGCAGGCAGTTACCACTGGTCTGAATGGCGTGCATCTGCACGGTGGCCAGCTCAGCCAGGATGTCCGGCACGTCTTCCAGTGCCGGCCAGTTGAACTGTACGTTCTGGCGGGTACTGATGTGGGCGTAGCCTTTGTCGAAGTCGCGGGCAATCTTGGCCATCATGCGCGTCTGGCGCGAAGTCAGTTGGCCATAAGGCACGGCAACCCGCAGCATCGGCGCAAAGCGCTGAACATAAAGGCCATTTTGCAGGCGCAGAGGGCGGAACTCTTCTTCGCTCAGTTCACCTGCTAGGTAGCGTCGGGTCTGATCACGGAACTGCTTGACGCGGTCCTCGATGATGCGCTGATCGTATTCGTCGTATACGTACATATAGGTCCTGTTCTCGGCAAATCTGCGCGCACGGCCGCGCACTCCCAACGGAGCCGGCGCACGATACCAGTTTGCGTTTATGCGCAAAAGTGATGTTTGAGTATATGTAAATAACCAAATTGACTAATGAGAACCGTTATCGCGATACCCACATTTGTCATGCGGGCAATCATGATCTTTACTGTCGTCGAGTCTTAGTGCAATCACCTATAAAACCGACAAGAGGCGATGCGATGAGCAATTCAACCAAAGCACGTAAACCTGACAGTACCGTTGATGCCTGGGCCATTCTGTTTCTGATAATTTTAGTGGTTGGAACCGCCGTATTCTGGGTTAGCCACCAATAAAGAAGGTTGATTGAACCTCGATTGACTGTCTCATTGCCATTATGATGGCGATCAACATTCGAGGCACAAACAACCATGCTGAAGGTTCTGATTGCGTGTGTGGGGTTGCTGGGCGTGGCCTATGGGGCGATGGCCCAGGCAACCTCAGTGGTGTTTCTCAACCCGGGCACGTCCGCTGAAAGCTTCTGGGTCAGCTATGCGCAATTTATGCAGGCCGCTGCCAAGGACCTCGGCCTGGATTTGCGCGTGCGTTATTCCGAGCGCAGCGCCGCTAACACCTTGGCCCAGGCCCGCGAAGCACTGCAAGGCAGCGAGCGGCCCGATTACCTGGTGTTGGTCAACGAGCAATACGTCGCCCCGCAGATATTGCGCTTGGCCCAGGGCAGTGGGGTCAAGTTGCTGATCGTGAATAACGCACTGACCGCCGATCAGGTGCAATTGCTCGATGCGCATAAAGATGCCCGCTGGATCGGCAGCCTGGTGGCCGACGACGAGCAAGCCGGTTACCTGATGCTCACCGATTTGTTGCGCAACCACGGCCCGGTGACGCCGGGCACTTCGTTGGACCTGCTGGCGTTTTCCGGCGCCAAGAACACGCCAGCCGCACAGTTGCGTGAACAAGGGTTGCACCGCGCCTTGGCCGAACACCCCGAAGTGCGCCTGCGCCAGTTGGTCTACGGCGAGTGGAGCCGCCAGCGCGCCTTTGAACAAGCCACGCAACTGTTCAAACGCTACCCACAGACGGCGCTGGTGTGGTCGGCCAATGATGAGATGGCATTGGGCGCCATGCAGGCGCTGCAAGACAGCGGTCGTGTGCCAGGCAAGGACGCGCTGTTCAGCGCGATCAATAGCTCGCCCGACATCCTCAAGGCACGCCTGGATGGGCGCCTGAGTACTTTGGTCGCGGGGCATTTCACCCTGGGCGGCTGGGCGATGGTGCTGATCAATGATGACGCCAAAGGGCTTGATATTGGCGCCTACGGCGGGCGTGACCGTAAAGAGGCGTTATTCCAGCTGATTGATGCCAACCAATCAAAACGTTTGTCAGGGCCAATGCCTGCGGTGGATTTCCGCGCACTGTCAGCCGTGGGTAAGCCCGTGTCCTACCGTTACCCGTTCAGCCTGCAACTGCTGTTGCATTAAACCCCGGCCAGGTGCAGTACCAGCTTGACGATGCCAAATAACGTCAGCGCAAACACCGCCGTAAATACAATACCCAGTACGACAAAATGACTGGGTTTGCCATGGGTGAAATCTCGAGCGCGGTTTTTGCCGCTTTGTACACCGAAGGCCGCCGCCATGATGCTGTGCAGCATCTGCCAGAAGGTCGGCGGCTTGTTGTTGGCTGGATCGTTCATAAATCCCTCGTCCGCAAGGCTGTCCTACAGAGCATAGACAATCGGGCAGCCCGCGACTGGCTTGTATCATCCCTCTGAACTCTGCCTTTTGATCGTTCCCACGGGAGGGAACGATCAGAACAACCTTACACTTCCAGGATCAAGAACAGTTTCTGATCCAGCGGCGCCTCAATCAGGGCCTTGTCCAGGTTGATCACGGCGCGGTTGTTTGCCCTGGCTTGATCAATCAGTTCCTTGCGGGTAAAGCGCCGCTCCGCCGGGGTCTTCAAGTGGCCGAAGTCAGGTTTTGATGCCGGCGACTCGACGGATCGGTAATGGAAATGCGCGAACCACAGGTCCGCATCTTCCGACCGTTGCCCGGGCTTGATTTTGCGCTTGTCGCGTATGACATATTCGGTGAGGTAGTCGCCGGCCTTCAGCGGCACGCGTTTTTTCACCAGGTTGATGTCGACAAAACCATGAGTGTGCAGATAGTCGACCTTAGCGGCTTTGGGGCGTTGCAGCAGGTAACCTTCGGCGCACAGCTGCCGAGCCTGGGCTGTTGCGGCTCTGGCCTCTTCGCGGTAGCTGTTCCTCAAGTCAATGGTGGGTTCGTCGGTCGCGCTTTTGAGTTCCTCGGCAAGTGCTTCGAATTTGGCCGCGTGCTGGCTCAACATTACATCCCAATCATGGGGATCGACTTCCTCACGTTGACTGGGCTCCAACAGTTTGCGCTGCTGGAAGCGAATGCTGGCATCAATGCCTGCGCGCTGAGCCTTGATGGCTTGGGCATCTGCCCTGATTCTTCTCAATGGGCGAGCCGCGGGCGTGGGCGCTTTGGTCGGCACGCTTGCGGGCTCGACGATTTTCCACACGCCTTCGCTGGCGTGTTCGTGGTACGTAGCGACGATGGCGCCGGTAAGCGTGTCGACAATGTCGACGTAATTGCCCGGTTCATCAGCCTGGCCGGTACGCACGTCGCCGACCAGGCTTTTCTTGTCGGCGGTTTTGATGACCCGTCGGTTGGCCGGTTTTTGTCGCTTGGCTTTGTCGCGGGCGGGCCTGGGGGCCAGCCGTTCTTCAACCAGGATCAAGTTGGCCAATTGCGCTTCGAGGCTGGTGCGGTCCTCGCTCAGTTGCTGCACAAATGGCGCGCGGTACTGCTCTCGCAGCAGCGCACAGCCCATGTCCGTCAGCGAGAGAACGGCGTTTTCCAGGCTTTCATAGCGCTGCAGCACATCCTTGAGTACGTTGATTTGCTCAGTCTCGGAGTAACCGGCAGTCGTGCGCATTTCCGTGTGTGCGTTGACAGTAGCGTAGATCTGGCGGTCGGCGAGGAGTTCCAGGAACGGACGCTCTTGGGGTTTATCGGCGTCAAGCGCGCGATTGAGCAGCACCTCGACCAGCGATAACAGGATGTGCTGCTTGATGACGAGCGAGGAAATGTTTTGGAATTCTGGATGCTCTTTCAACAAGCTTTCACGCAGTGCCGGGCTGGCTTGTTGCATGATGGCTTCGCATTTTTCTGCGCTCTCGAGCAGTTCATTGAGCGCCTCCAGTCGCTGCGTTGCGGCGCTGATATATTCGTCATAGCCATCAGTGATGTAGTTGGGCAGTTCCCTGTCGATACGTTTGAGCAACGCTGAAAAGCTTTCGCCGCGCGGGGTCTCCAGCGTGTCGGCGATTTTTTGATGCTGGTGCGCATAAGTCGCCAACCAGTGCTTGTAAATATTCGACGTCGCGTTATCGCGTGCCTCTTTGTATGTCGGCTCTGTTCTGTCCAGCTCCATCATTTCCGTCGCCATGGCTTCGCTCTGTTGCAGCCCGGTTAGAAGCCCCTGCGCATTTGTGCGGTAATTGTCGACGGCGATATCCCATTGAACTCTGGCGCGCGCCGTGGAGCGTTGGCGTTGCGCATGGCGCTCGGCGATCCGGGGTTGCAATGCCGGCAACAGTCCGGGGTTGTTGAGCATTTCCCAGTCCTTTCTGAGGGCGAGTTTCTGTTCAGCCAATTGAGTGCGCGCCATGGTCACGGCTTGAAGAAGCTGCTGCAGATGGTTCGCCATCGGCGTTAATTCACGGCTATGAACTTCCAGCATTGGGTTCAGTTGTGCCAGCCGTTGTTTCTTGCGATCGATTAACGCAGCCACTCTTTGTCTGGGCATGCCGCCCTCCAGCCTGGCATGCCGGTCCAGCCGCCAATGCCCTTGGCCGTCGCTGAGCAACCTGAAGCCGGGGCGCTGCGGGTGCTGCGGATGCACCAGGTAGACCTCGTTGAAACCCGGTACCACGCTCACCTGGAACAGCAGGCCGCCGACGCTGGCGTGCCAGGCCCCGTCAATGCGGTACAGCCCTTTAAGCGCACCGCTGAGCTGCACGGGCGGCAACGTTTCAGGCCATGGCACCCGTACTTCCAGTAACGCGTTGAGCAGCTTGGCGCCGGCCCGGGGGCTGGCAATCGAGCGGCTGAAGTCCAGAGCCGTGTGGCCGGTGGCGGGTGGCTCGCCGGGCAGCGCCACGGCGCCATGGCGCACCTGTGGCGCCGCTTGCGCCGGTGGCCGTCCCGCCGCGCGGCGCCAGGCTTCCAGTTGCAGGGCGTGCTCCTGCGCGGAGGGTTGGGACAAGGGCTGTTGGGACCGATTGGCGGGCGCGGCGGCATGCAGCAGCACCATCGCGGTATTGAGCAACAGATCGATCAGTGCCAGCTCGCGGGTGGTGGGGTTATCGCTGTCCAGGCCGGCCAGATCCTGCTCCAGGCTGCTGACCAGCACCAGGAACCAGCCAGCCAGCATGGCCGGGCCCTGCACCAGCGGTAACAGCAGGGTATTGAACAGCAGCCATGCGCCTTCCATCACCACGGCCCAGCGGCTTTCGTGGTTGGACACCGACTCGCGGTCCGCCAGGTCGACCAGGGCCCGTGCGGTGCTGCCGAACAGATGATTGAGCAGTTGACCGTTGACTTGCGATTGCAGCCATTCGCCTGCCCCTTCATCCACGGCCAGGGTCGCAGGTGCCGGATTTTCAGGGAGGCTGAATTCGTCCCCAGGCAGGAAGCGAATGATGTGCGGTTCCTTGATGCCGCCATGCTCGTAGATGGGGCGGGCCTTGTCGCTCAGCCACGCCAGCACTGTGTCTTGCAGCGCGCCGGGTACGGCCAGTGCGTCGAGCAGGGCCTGGCGGGTCGGGTATTCATGCAGGGCGTCGGCATACAGCGGCTGGTACAGCAGGTGCGGGCCGACACGCGCATCACGCGGTTCGATAATAAACGCATTATTGACCTCATCTGGCGCAGCGCCGGGTTTGCGGCACAGGGCCAATGGGCGCAAAACAATCTCCTGCTCGTCGACGACCCTGTCCGAGGGCATCTCGCCCATCAACGCCTTCACATAGCGATAACCGGTGACGGTGACGCCATGCTGCCCGCGGATCTTGTATTCCAGCGCCTGCATCGGCAGCTTGACCTTGAGTTCACGGGTAAACAGGGTTTCCCGGCGCCGTGCGTCAACCGTGTCGGACAACAAGGTGTCTTTGATTTTTTGCGGGTACATGGTGCCGATATCGACGCGCTGGATCAGCCCGGTACTGCCCAACAGATAGTCTGCGTTGAGCCAGCTTGGAAGGGGCGTTGCATTTTTGGAAAACAGCGTGAGTGTGCCTTTAGGCTTGCCGGCGAGGTTCTTCAGCGCCAGTTCCGTCAGCGACATGCGCACATGCTCGATAATGCCAGCACCGCCTGGGTAGCCGGCAGCCACGGCAAAGTCCAGCACTACCTCATCGGGGTCGCAGTCGCCATGATCGGTTTGCATCTGCTTGCGCAACGCATCGCGACTGAAGCTGTAGATGTTTTCTATGCCCTCATTGAACGCCTGACCCTGGTTTTGCCGCATCACCTGTGCCATGTCTTGCAGGTGGCGATGGTAGGCAAAGCGGTCAGCGTCGTTGGCTTGAGCGAGCCACGGTGGCAGGTGCTCATCGACCTTTTGCAAGGTCGCCGTTGCGGCTGTCGGCACCTGGGTAAACAGCAGCGCCGGATCGGTGAGTTTTTCCAGGCGTCGCCCAAGGGTCACTTCGTCCTGGCCCTGAAACTTCAACGTCGCCAGGTCTTCCAGTTGCTGATTGAGGATCAGGCCGGCCTGTTGCTCGAACACGTTGCCATCGGGTTCATTGCGTCGCCAGGTGAGGCTGTCGAACTGGAACCGCGTCTGCATGCTGGTTGCCCAGGCTTGGCCGAATTCATCCAGGCCGTCAAACACCTGAATATCCCCGGCCACGCTGTACAGCAGCACCTGCTTGTCGCGCACCAGCAGCAGGTCGGGTGTCAGCAGGCGAACTTCCTGGTCGGCATTGACGAGTGTGTTCTCAACAAAATAAACATAAGTGGCGGGCGAAGATTTGGGGAGACGCTCGGTCTGTGTCGGCCAGGTGGCGACGACCCTGAGCATGTCCTGCTGGGTCGGGTTCAAGCTCGATCCGCTCGTGGCACTCGCGGTCATCCGGCCGTTGAGAAACTCGCCCAGCCACTGCCAGCGGCTGCTGCCATGGCTGTCGGTTTCGCTCCAATAGTCGGCCAGCGCCGCCTGGAAATACAGGTGAATCGATTCGGGCAGGTCATCAATGATGCTTGCGATTGCCTGCATGTCGATCAGCGTCGGGGCATCAGGCTTGAGGATCGTGGGGATCTGTTGCGTCAGATAGTACGCCAGTTCGCGTTTGGGCCGCAGGTCGAGCAACTGCGGGTTGAGCACATGGGTGATGGCGACTTCCATCAGCGGTCGGTAGGTGTACACACCCTCCGGGTGTGGAATAGCCAGCTTAAGCGTGGACAGGTCCAGTTTGAGTGTCGGATAGCGTTCCAGGATGCGGCTGCGCAGCGCATTGAACACCACGGAATACAAGGCCGGGCGCGTAGCGAAATGCGCATGGATGGCCTGGGCGGGTAGCTGGCTCAGGGCCGTGGAGGAACTCGGGGTGGGCATGATGAAATCCTTTTGCCTGTTTGATGGGGAAGCAACAGGAAATCGGATTTGGTCGCGGTGAAGGCGTTACAGGAGTACCACCGACGCGCTGTACCACCCTAGGCGAGCGGCACATCCTGGCATACACCAGTCATCTACCGCTCGGACGCCAATAGCCACCAGCTGGACTATGAAGCGCTCGGGCGGTTCGAGTCGAAAAGCTTATGGCCCGCAAACAGAAATTGATGGAGGTATGCCGCACGGCGCATCAGCGTCTGGCAGGCAGTCAGCCGGGGGGCTGGTGCAATGTCCGCTTTCACCTCAACCGGTCGGTCATCACGTCCCTGAGATGACCATTACCTGGGTCGAATGGTATGCCCGCTGATTGACCTCAGTTGTCATACCCCAGGTTCGGCGCCAGCCAGCGCTCCGTCACGCTGAGGTCCTGGCCTTTGCGCGCGGTGTAGCTGGCGACCTGGTCTTTGTCGATCTTGCCCACGGCAAAGTATTGCGCCTGCGGGTGGGCGAAGTACCAGCCGCTGACGGCCGCCGCCGGGAACATGGCGTAGTGCTCGGTAAGGAATACACCACTGCGCCCGGCGTGCATTTCCTGGGCCTCGGGGTCCAACAGTTGGAACAGTTGGGCTTTCTCGGTGTGGTCCGGGCATGCCGGGTAGCCGGGGGCAGGGCGGATACCGGTGTATTGCTCTTTGATCAGTGCCTCGTTATCGAGCTGTTCGTCCCGGGCGTAACCCCAGTGTTCTTTACGCACTTGCTGGTGCAGCCATTCGGCGCAGGCCTCGGCCAGGCGATCGGCCAGGGCTTTGACCATGATCGAGTTGTAGTCGTCGCCAGCGTCCTGATAGGCCTTGGCGACTTCTTCGGCGCCGATGCCTGCGGTGGTGATAAAACCACCGATGTAGTCGGTCACGCCGCTGTCTTTAGGCGCGACGAAGTCGGCCAGGGAGAAGTTCGGCTTGCCGTCGGTCTTGATGATCTGCTGGCGCAGGTGGTGCAGCCTGGCAATCGGCTGGCCATCGTCGCCATACACCTCCAAGTCATCGTCCTGCACCTGGTTGGTCGGCCAGAAACCGAATACGGCGCGGGCGCTGATGAGCTTTTCGTCGATCAGCTTGTTGAGCATTTCCTGGGCATCGGCATACAGCGCAGTGGCGGCTTCACCGACCACTTCGTCTTCAAGGATGCGCGGGAACTTGCCGGCCAGGTCCCAGGAGATAAAGAACGGCGTCCAGTCGATGTATTCGGCCAGCACCTTGAGGTCGATATTGTCCAGCACCCTGGAGCCGGTGAAGGTCGGTTTGACCGGTGTGTAGCTGCTCCAGTCGAACTGCGGCTTCTTGGCGATGGCGGCCGGATAGCTCAGGCGCTCGGTGCGCGCACTGCGGTTGGCAGTACGTTCGCGCACGTCGATGTATTCCAGGCGGGTTTTTTCGACAAAACCGGCTTTCAGTTCCTTGGACAGCAACTGCGTGGCCACACCCACGGCGCGCGAGGCGTCGGTGACGTAGATCACCGCATCGTTGCTGTACTTGGGCTCGATTTTCACCGCCGTGTGCGCCTTGGAAGTGGTGGCGCCGCCGATCATCAAGGGCAGGTGGAAGTCCTGGCGCTGCATCTCACGGGCCACATGCACCATTTCATCCAGCGACGGCGTGATCAGGCCGGACAGGCCGATGATGTCGCACTTCTGCTCCTTGGCCACCTGCAGGATCTTCTCCGCCGGCACCATCACACCCAGGTCCACGATGTCATAGCCGTTGCAACCGAGCACCACGCCGACGATGTTCTTGCCGATGTCATGCACGTCGCCCTTGACCGTGGCCATCAGGATCTTGCCCTTGGCCTCCGGCTTGTCGCCTTTTTCCAGCTCGATAAACGGAATCAAGTGCGCCACGGCCTGCTTCATCACCCGGGCTGATTTAACCACTTGAGGCAGGAACATCTTGCCGGCGCCAAACAGGTCGCCGACGATGTTCATGCCGGACATCAACGGGCCTTCGATCACTTCGATCGGGCGTGCGAACGACTGGCGCGATTCTTCGGTGTCTTCGACGATATGCGTGGTGATGCCCTTGACCAGCGCGTGTTCCAGGCGCTTGTTGACGTCCCAGCCGCGCCATTCCTCGGTCTCGGCTTCCTTGACGCTGCCGTCGCCCTTGTACTTGTCGGCAATCGCCAGCAGGGCGTCGGTGCCTTCCGGCGTGCGGTTAAGCACCACGTCTTCCACCGCGTCACGCAGCTCGGCCGGGATCTGGTCGTAGATCTCCAGCTGGCCGGCGTTGACGATGCCCATGGTCAGGCCGTTGCGAATCGCATACAGCAGGAACACCGAGTGGATCGCCTCACGCACCGGGTTGTTGCCCCGGAACGAGAACGACACGTTGGACACGCCGCCGGAGGTCAGTGCATACGGCAGCTCGTCACGGATGTAGGCACAGGCGTTGATGAAATCGACGGCGTAGTTGTTGTGTTCTTCGATACCGGTAGCGACCGCGAAGATGTTCGGGTCGAAAATGATGTCTTCCGGCGGAAAGCCGACTTCATTCACCAGAATGTCGTAGGAACGTTTGCAGATCTCTTTTTTGCGCGCTTCGGTGTCGGCCTGGCCGGCTTCGTCGAAGGCCATCACCACCACCGCTGCGCCATACCGCTTGCACAGCTTGGCGTGGTGGATGAACTGCTCGACGCCTTCTTTCATGCTGATCGAGTTGACGATGCCCTTGCCCTGGATGCACTTGAGGCCGGCTTCGATCACGTCCCACTTGGAGGAGTCGATCATGATCGGCACACGGGAGATGTCCGGCTCGCCGGCAATCAGGTTGAGGAAGGTCACCATGGCCTTCTTCGAATCGAGCATGCCCTCGTCCATGTTGATGTCGATCACCTGCGCGCCGGCTTCCACCTGTTGCAAGGCGACTTCCAGGGCTTCGGTGTAGTTGTCTTCACGGATCAGCCGGGCGAACTTGGCGGAACCGGTGATGTTGGTACGCTCGCCGACGTTGACGAACAACGAGCTGCGATCAATGGTGAACGGCTCCAGGCCCGACAGGCGGCAGGCCTTGGGAATATCCGGGATGACACGTGGCGCATAACCGGCCACCGCCTTGGCGATGGCCTCAATGTGGCCCGGCGTGGTGCCGCAGCAGCCGCCGACAATGTTGAGGAAACCGCTCTGGGCGAATTCTTCGATGACTTTTGCGGTTTGCGACGGCAGTTCGTCGTACTCGCCGAACTCGTTGGGCAGGCCGGCGTTCGGGTGCGCCGACACATGGGTGTTGGCCTTGTTCGACAGCTCTTCCAGGTACGGGCGCAGTTCGCTGGCGCCCAGGGCGCAGTTGAGGCCGACCGAAATCGGCTTGGCGTGCGCCACCGAGTTCCAGAACGCTTCGGTGGTCTGGCCCGACAGGGTACGGCCGGAGGCGTCGGTGATGGTGCCGGAAATCATGATCGGCAGTTCGACATTCAATTCCTCGAACACGCCTTGCACGGCGAAGATCGCGGCCTTGGCGTTGAGCGTGTCGAAGATGGTCTCGATCAGGATCAGGTCGGCGCCGCCTTCGATCAGGCCTTTGGTGGCCTCGGTGTAGTTTTCCACCAGTTCATCGAAGGTCACGTTGCGGTAGCCGGGGTTGTTCACATCCGGCGACAGCGAGCAGGTGCGGCTGGTCGGGCCAAGCACGCCGGCGACAAAACGCGGCTTGGCCGGGTTCTCCAGGGTCTTGGCATCGGCGATCTTGCGCGCCAGGCGTGCGCCTTCTACGTTCAGTTCATAGGCCAGTTCTTCCATGCCGTAGTCGGCCATGGAAATACGCGTGGCGTTGAAGGTGTTGGTTTCCAGAATGTCGGCGCCGGCATCCAGGTAAGCCTTTTCGATACCGCCAATTACGTCCGGGCGGGTAAGTACCAGCAGGTCGTTGTTGCCCTTGACGTCACTCGGCCAGTCGGCGAAGCGTTTGCCGCGATAATCCTGCTCTTCGAGCTTGTAGCTCTGGATCATCGTGCCCATACCGCCGTCGAGGATCAGGATTCGGTCCTTGAGGGCTTGATGAAGGGCTTGCAGACGAACGCTACGGTCGGACATGGGGCTACTCTGGTCAGGCATTTCGGAGGGCGTGAATCATAACAAACCTGTGCCGATTTAGAGCATGTCCTGGTTTTGCATGAATATCGTTCATGTTGGTGCGGGTCTTGGCCCGGTAGAATTGCCGGCACTTATAGCGCACGCATTGAATCGGGACCGGATACATGTCACTTCGTCTACTCACCAGCGCCGTCCTGGCACTGGTCGCCTGCGTTGCACAGGCCAACGGACCCGCCCCGGCGATTTCGTATACCCGCGACATTCAGCCGATCTTCACCGAAAAGTGCGTGGCCTGCCATGCCTGCTACGACTCCGCGTGCCAATTAAACCTGGGCAGCGCCGAGGGTGCGTCCCGTGGCGCGAGCAAAACCCCGGTGTATGACGGCGAGCGCAGCCAGGCCACGCCGACCACGCGTTTGTTCTACGACGCATTCGGCAAACAGGCCTGGCAACAAAAAGGCTTCTATTCGGTACTCGACGCCCAAGGCAGCCAGGCCGCATTGATGGCGCGCATGCTGGAGCTGGGGCATAACGCGCCGCTGCAACCCAATGCCAAGTTGCCCGATGAGATTGTGTTGGGCCTCAACCGCCAAAACATGTGCGCCATGCCCGGCGAGTTCAATGCCTACGCCGGCAGCCATCCCAAGGAAGGCATGCCGCTGGCGGTCACCGGTTTGACCGGCCAGCAATACCAAACCTTGCAGCGCTGGCTCGCCTCCGGTGCGCCGATTGACGAGCAAGGCCTGGCGCCAAGTGCCAGGGAAGCCCTGCAAGTACAGCAGTGGGAAAACCTGTTCAACCAGCCTGGCGCCCGTGAAAGCCTGGTGGCGCGCTGGCTGTACGAGCATTTGTACCTGGCGCATATTTATTTCGAAAACGGTGAGCCGGGGCATTTCTTCCAATGGGTGCGTTCGCGCACGCCAAGTGGCCAGCCCATCGACCTGATCGCCACCCGTCGACCCAACGATGACCCGGGCACCCAGGTGTATTACCGCCTGTGGCCGGTGCAGGGCGTGATCGTGCATAAAACCCACATCACTTACCCGTTCAGCGCGGCGAAAATGGCGCGGATCAAAGACCTGTTCTATTCCGGCGACTGGCAGGTGAGTGCCTTGCCGGGCTATGGCCCCGGTCGTCGTGCCAACCCGTTCGAAACCTTTGAAGCCATCCCGGCCAAGGCGCGCTACCAGTTCATGCTCGATAACGCCGAGTATTTTGTACGCACCTTCATTCGCGGGCCGGTCTGTCGTGGTCAGATCGCCACGGACGTGATTCGCGATAACTTCTGGACCCTGTTCCAGGACCCGGACCACGACCTGTACATCACCGATGCACGCTATCGCGGCCAGGCTACTCCGCTGCTGGCGATGCCGGGGCAGAACGATGACGTGGGCAGTGTGCTGAGCCTGTGGCTGGCCTATCGCGACAAGCGCAACCAATACGAAGCCTTGCGCCGTGACAGCTACGCGGACGTGCCGCCGCCGAGCTGGTCGACCTTGTGGGCGGGTAATGACAACGCCTTGCTGACGATTTTCCGGCATTTCGACAGTGCTTCGGTGACCAAAGGCTTGATTGGCGAAGTACCGCAGACGATGTGGTTGTTCGACTATCCGCTGCTGGAGCGCACCTATTACCAGTTGGCGGTGAATTTCGATGTGTTCGGCAATGTGTCGCACCAGGCCCAGACCCGGCTGTATTTCGACCTGATCCGCAACGGCGCCGAGCAGAACTTCCTGCGCCTGATGCCGGCCGATACCCGCGATGACTTTATGGATGATTGGTACCAGAACAGCGGCAAGCTCAAGCTGTGGCTGGACTACGAGGCGATTGACGACGACAAGCCAAGCGGCTTGCATCTGGATGAAAAAGACCCGAAACGTGACTTTGCCAACCAGTTATTGACGCGTTACGGCGATTTGAATGCCAGCCCGGATCCGATCAACCGCTGCACGGGTGCTTATTGCTCGCGCGATGGTATCGACCCGGCGTTGCAGGACGCGGAGCAGGCATTGAGCCGGCTGACATCACGCCCGGCGGCGGGGCTCAAGGTGATTGATCAGTTGCCTGAGGCGACCATGCTGCGTATCGAGACCGCCAGCGGCAAGCGCGTGGTTTACAGCCTGCTGCGTAACCGCGCGCACAGTAATGTGGCGTTCCTGCTGGGCGAGGCTTATCGCTATCAGCCGGGGTTGGATACGGTGACGATCTATCCGGGTGTGCTTAGCAGTTATCCGAACTTCATCTTCAACGTCCCGGCGCAGGAAGTGCCGGCGTTTGTGGCGGCTATGGAAAACGCCAAGGATGCCAAGCGGTTCGAGAAAATTGTTGATCGGTGGGGTGTGCGGCGCAGTCATCCGCTGTTCTGGCAATACTTTCACGACCTGTCGCAGTACATCCGCGAGACTGCGCCGTTGGAAGACGGGGTGCTGGATATGAATCGGTATGAGAATCTCTGATGAGTTGGTTGGGCCTTTTCCGACAAAATTACTCGGACTTTGTACCTGCGTAATATTTTGGCGTAAACTGCCGGCAAGCCTGTGAGGAGTTTCCATGACTGCCATAACCATTACCGACGCCGCCCACGATTACCTGGCTGACCTGCTGTCCAAGCAGAACACCCCAGGCATCGGCATCCGCGTCTTTATCACCCAGCCCGGCACCCAGTACGCCGAGACTTGCATCGCCTACTGCAAGCCCGGGGAAGAGAAACCTGAAGACACCGCCCTGGGGCTCAAAAGCTTCACTGCGTACATCGACAACTTCAGCGAAGCCTTCCTCGATGACGCCGTGGTCGACTACGCCACCGATCGCATGGGCGGCCAGTTGACCATCAAGGCGCCCAACGCCAAGGTACCGAACGTCAACGCCGACAGCCCGGTCAACGAGCGCATCAACTACTACCTGCAAACCGAGATCAACCCTGGGCTGGCCAGCCACGGCGGTCAGGTCAGCTTGATCGATGTGGTCGAAGACGGTATTGCCGTGCTCAAGTTCGGCGGCGGCTGCCAAGGCTGCGGCCAGGCGGACGTGACCTTGCGTGAAGGCATCGAGCGCACCTTGCTCGAACGTATCCCGGAGCTCAAGGGTGTGCGTGACGTGACCGACCACACGCAGAAAGAAAACGCCTACTACTGAGTAAGGTGTTCACTGCGAATAAAAAAACGGCGCCCCGTGAGCGCCGTTTTTTATGCTTAAAATTCAGTGCGTTACGCAGTCTATTTAACAAAGTAGATCAACTGTGGGAGCTGGCTTGCCTGCGATGACGGCCTATCAGCCAACAAATCCGGTGGCTGATACACCGCTATCGCAGGCAAGCCAGCTCCCACACTTCAGGGGCGATATAGGTGCGCATGGCCCGCCCGATACAGCGACGATTCGCTGAAACCATCACTGGCCAGCACCCGACCCACCACAATCAACGCCGTACGCCGAAACCCTTTGGCCGCTACTTTCTCGGCAATATCCGCCAACGTGCCCAGCACCCAATCCTGATCCGGCCACGTCGCGCGGTGTACCACGGCAATCGGGCAGTCCGCGCCGTAGTGCGGTAGCAGTTCGGCGACGATTTTCTCCAGGTGGTTGACCCCCAGGTGAATTGCCATCGTTGTGCCATGCTGCGCCAAGCTGTCGAATGCCTCACCCGCCGGCATGCTGGTTTTATCGGCATAACGGGTCAGGATCACACTCTGGGCGATGTCCGGCAGGGTCAGCTCTGTTTCCAGCAACGCGGCGCAAGCCGACACTGCAGTCACCCCAGGGATGATCTGGAACGGTATGCCCAACTCACGCAAATAACGGATTTGCTCGCCAATCGCGCCATACAGGCTCGGGTCGCCGGAGTGAACGCGGGCCACATCCTGGCCGTTGGCGTGGGCTGCCTTGATCAGCTCAATGATCTGTTCCAGGTGCAATTCGGCGCTGTTGACTACCTGTTCAGCCTGATGACCTTGCAATACCGCTGCCGGCACCAGGGAGCCGGCATAGATGATCACCGGGCAGCTGCGGATCAGCCGCTGGCCCTTGACGGTGATCAATTCCGGGTCGCCGGGGCCTGCGCCGATAAAGTAGACGGTCATGGGAATTCCTGTTGAAAAACGGGCGAGCATGAAAGTTGCTCATGATCGAGGAGGGCAATTATCGGGATTTTAGTCGGCGCACGCCAATGCAAAGGTGGCCTGGGCGGTTTTTTTGCGCGTGATCAACAGGCGGGCAGGGCGCTGGGAGAGCTGTTCAGCCAGGGCCAGGGCGGCGCTTTCGGCGATGCCATAGCAACCTGTATGCGCAAAAGCGACGGCTGACTTGTGGCTCAAGCGCTGTTCATAACCGGCCAATTGTGCAGCACTGAAACACTGCAAAGGCAGCTCCAGCAGTCGGGCCAGGGCCAGCAGGCCGGGTTCAGCCTGTTTGCGATCAATGCTCGCCAACGCGGTGATGCGTTGGCGTTCAATGCCGCCGTCGGCGAGGGCTGCGTCAAACAGGCCGAGCAGGGTGTGAACATCACAGCCGCGCTGGCAGCCCAGGCCGACCACCAGTGTCATGCCGAGTATTGACTGTCGCGGTTGCGGCGAAACAGCCATGCGCTGATCCAGCCCAAGGCCAGCCAGAAGGCCACGTTAGTCAGGTGCGAGGCGATTTTGAACTGTGCTTCCAGGGCTTCGGGTGCCAGCATCGAATGCACTTGCGGTTGCGGCGCGCCGATCACGTGGGGCACGACCAGGATCGCCACGCCCAACACCTTGAGCAGCCAGCTACGACCAAACACCAGCAGTGCGATACCGGCGGCGGTGGAGGCCGCGGTGCCGATCCACCAGATCTGCCGTTGCGCCAGGTCGGCGGCAGCCGTGCCCGGCAACTCCGGCGGCAGCCCCAGGGTGGGCGCCAGTACAAACGTCGCGTAACCGGCCAAGCCCCAGAGCAACCCTTGAGCCGTGCGGGTCGGCGCGCGCAAGGTGTAGAGACCGGCCAGCATCAGCGCGAAACCGACCGCTACCACCAGGTTGCCGCCAGTGGTCGACAACACACGCTGCCAGCCATTTTCCGGCTCCCAGGCTTCGGCGTCGTGGGTGTGGGCTGGGGCGCCATCGGCGTGTTCGTGCGCCACTTCGACGGCCGGGGCATTTTCAAAGGTTTCCGCCTGCAGAATCAGCGGGGCGACCCAAAAGCTTTGCAGCAGGGTCAGCAACAGGGCGGCCAGCAGGCCAGTGAAACCTGCGGTTTGGGCAATACGCTTGATCATGTCGGCAGGCCTCAGTGGCACGGGAACGCGGCGCTGTGGCGGGTATCGTGGGCGGCGTTGTGCACCGCTTCGATATGCGAGAAACCGGCGAAGTACACCAGGCACGCGCCGAGGATCGACGCGCCGATGGCGGCGCCCAGGCGTTGGCTCAAGGTAGTGGTGCTGCTGGCGGTGTGCGAAGTGCTGCTGATGATCGACATGGCGCGTCCCTTCAGGGGTTCAGGGTGACGCAGGCGCATGAAAACCCCGCGAGGCAGGCACGCAGGGTTCTGAACAGCGCCCGCCCACCGCGGGTTTGTTATCTGGTTTTTTCGGGCCGGTCTCCGGGCTTGCGAGGGGCGCTCTTGGGAAAAGAGGTGGGCCGTATCAAGCATCTCCTTCCCATGCACAGGCACAGTGGATTTGATGCTTCGCTCGCTTACCGTTGCGGGGGCAGCACCGGACTCGTCATCACGCTATGACTCACCGGTTTCCCGTTTCACCCTGTGAAGGGCACCCGAAACAAGATGTGTAGGAGAGCATGGGCGGGCGACGGTAGTCAAATCGCGCGAGCCCCTGTAGCCTTGCACCTTCGAGGTTCTTCGGCCCACGCCGAAGCTAAGAAGGGAACGCGGTCCAAGCCGCGGCTGCCCCCGCAACTGTGAAGGGTTCAGCTGCCTGCCACGCCACTGCCATAACGGCGGGAAGGCGCAGCCAGCGCGGGTCGCAAGACCTGCAAACCCCAAGCCAGGAGACCTGCCTCGCAACCGATTTTCTACTTAACCGGGCGGGGTGATCCGGTGACGAAATCCGCTGCTGCGCGCCGTCGCAGGGTCTATCGTCCCGTCTGCCCGCCCCCAAGGGCATCCGATGAAAACACTGGCCAAACTCCCCGTCACCATCGTTACCGGCTTCCTCGGTTCGGGTAAAACCACCTTGCTGCGCCATATGCTCGACAACGCTCAAGGCCGTCGCATCGCCGTGATCGTCAACGAATTCGGCGAACTGGGCATCGACGGTGAGATCCTCAAACAGTGCTCCATCGGTTGCACCGAAGAAGAAGCCAACGGCCGCGTTTACGAACTGGCCAACGGCTGCCTGTGCTGCACCGTGCAGGAAGAGTTCTTCCCGGTGATGCGCGAGCTGGTTGCACGTCGCGGCGACCTCGACCATATCCTTATTGAAACCTCGGGCCTGGCCCTGCCAAAACCGCTGGTGCAAGCCTTCCAGTGGCCGGAAATCCGCAGCGCCTGCACGGTTGACGCGGTAATCACCGTGGTCGACAGCCCGGCCGTGGCTGCCGGCACCTTCGCCGCCTTCCCGGACCAGGTTGACGCCCAGCGCAAACTCGACCCGAACCTGGACCACGAATCGCCGCTGCACGAGCTGTTTGCCGACCAGTTGGCCAGCGCCGACCTGGTGATCCTCAACAAATCCGACCTGATCAGCGCCGAAGACCTGGCCCGCGTGCGCCTGGAAGTCGCCGAAGAACTGCCGCCGGCCGTAAAAATCATCGAAGCCAGCAGCGGTCGCCTGCCATTGGACGTGCTGATCGGCCTGGGCGCGGGTTCCGAAGAACACATCGACGGCCGCCACAGCCATCACGATCATCACCATGAAGGTGAAGACGATCACGACCACGATGCGTTCGACTCCATCTCCATCGACCTGCCGCAAGCGGACGAAGCGCTGCTGCTCGACGCCCTGACCCAGTTGGTGGTGCAACACGGCATCCTGCGCGTCAAAGGCTTCGCGGCGATCCCGAACAAGCCGATGCGCCTGCTGATCCAGGGTGTGGGCACGCGTTTTGACAAACATTTCGATCGCGCCTGGGGCGCCGACGAAGCGCGCATCACACGCCTGGTGCTGATCGGCCAGGAGCTGGATGCGGCGGGCCTCGAAGCGCAATTGCGCGCAGCGCTCAGCGTTTAACCCATGCACCTGCTCAGGACTCAGCCGGGTGGTTTCGTTTCGGACGACAATATTGCCGACCTTGGGCAAACCCCTGCCGAGCTGGTGATCCTGTGCAGCGGTGATTCCAGCCTTGCACTGTTGGCCGAGGCCGGCCAGCAGTTGCCCGTCGACTACCCCAGCTTTCGCCTGGCCAACCCCATGCAGGTGCAAAACCACGCCTCGGTCGACCTCTACGTCGACGAGGTGCTGCGCCACGCCAAGGTCATCCTGATTTCTCTGCACGGTGGCATCGGTTATTGGCGCTACGGCATCGAGCGCCTGGTGGAGTTGGCCGAGCGCGGCGTGCAGTTGATTCTGGTGCCGGGCGATGATCGCCCCGACCCGGAACTCAGCGGCTTAAGCACCGTTGGCATGGCTGAGCGCGACCGCCTCTGGCACTTCCTGCGCCAGGGCGGTTTGGGCAATGCGCTGGATTTCTACCGTTGCCTGGCCAGCAGCCACCTGGGCCGCGATTACGCCTGGGACGAGCCGCAAACCCTGGCGCGCACGGCGATTTATCACCCGCATAAACCCCACCCACGGCTGAACGACTGGCAGACCGATTGGCACGCCGACTGGCCGGTGGCGGCGGTGTTGTTCTACCGCTCGCACTTGCAGGCGGCCAATACCGGTTTTATCGATGTGTTCTGCCAACGCTTGCAGGCGGCGGGTCTTAACCCGCTGCCGATGGCGGTGGCCAGTTTGAAAGAACCCGGCTGCCTGACAGTGGTCGAGGACTTGCTGGATGCAGTGCAGGCGGCGGTGATTTTGAACACCACCGGCTTTGCCCAATCCAGCCCGGAGGCCCCGCACCTGCGGCCGTTTCGCCGCAATATCCCGGTGATCCAGGCGATCTGCGCCCAGGACAATCAACCTGGCTGGGAGGCCAGTGAACAGGGCCTTGGCCCGCGTGACCTGGCCATGCACATTGCCTTGCCGGAGCTGGACGGGCGCATTATCAGCCGGCCCATCAGCTTTAAAGATTTAGCCTGGCGCAGCGAGCGCAGCCAATCCGACGTGGTGTGCTACCGCGCAGCGCCGGAACGCATGGATTTTGTCGCTGAACTGGCGCGGCGTTGGGTCGAACTGGCGCGAGTACCCAATGCCGACAAACGCATTGCGCTGATCCTGGCCAATTACCCGACCCGCGACGGCCGCATCGGCAATGGCGTGGGCCTGGATACGCCGGCAGCGGCGCTGAATATCCTGCGTGCGCTGCAAGCCGAAGGTTACCCGGTGCCGAGTGAGTTGCCCGCCAGCGGCACTGCCTTGATCCATGAATTGCTCGGCGGCGTCACCAACGACCTCGACAGCCTCGACCTGCGCCCGTGCCATCAAAGCCTGAGCCTGGACGCCTACGAGGCGATGTTCCAGCGCTTGCCCGAAGCCAATCGCCAGGCCGTGCTGGAGCGCTGGGGCGCGCCGCACAACGACCCGATGTGCCGCGACGGGCGCATGATGATCGCCGGCCTGCGCCTGGGCCTGACCTTCGTCGGCATTCAGCCGGCACGCGGTTATCAGGTGGACCACAGCGCGGTGTACCACGACCCCGACCTGGTGCCGCCCCACGGCTACCTGGCGTTCTACTTCTGGTTGCGCCACACCTACGGCGCCCATGGCGTGATCCATGTGGGCAAGCATGGCAACCTTGAATGGCTGCCGGGCAAGGGTGTCGGGCTGTCGCAACATTGCTGGCCGGATGCGCTGCTCGGGCCATTGCCGAATATCTACCCGTTTATCGTCAATGACCCAGGCGAGGGCGCCCAGGCCAAGCGCCGCACCCAGGCGGTGATCATCGACCACCTGATGCCGCCGCTGACCCGCGCCGAAACCTATGGCCCGCTGCGTAACCTGGAGCTGTTGGCAGACGAATATTACGAAGCGCAGTTACTTGACCTACGCCGTGCCCTCGAGCTGCAAAAAGACATTCTCAAGCTGGTGCGCGAAACCCGAATCGACCAGGAACTTGAGCTGGATAACGACGCCGACGCGGCGGTCTGGCTGCCGCGCCTGGACACCTACCTGTGCGACTTGAAGGAGTCGCAGATCCGCGACGGCCTGCATATTTTTGGCGAGTCGCCCGAAGGCCGCCTGCGCATCGACACCTTGCTGGCCTTGCTGCGCATTCCCCGTGGCGATGGCCGTGGCCCGCAATCGAGCCTGCTGCGGGTGTTGGCCAAAGCCTTCGACCTGGGTTTCGACCCGCTCGATTGTGCCCTGTCCGAGCCCTGGACCGGGCGCCGTCCCGAGGTGTTACAGAAGATTGACGCGCAGCTGTGGCGTACCGCCGGTGACACCCGCGAACGCCTGGAACTGTATGCCGCGCGCCTGATCGAGCAGGCACTGGAAGGGCCGCTCGAACAGCTCGAAGAACCCGGTTGGGAAGACGTGAAGTCGGTCATCGAAGGCCTGCGTATTGTTGTCGCGCCGCGCCTGGACGCCTGCGGCCCCGCCGAAATGCGCGGCCTGCTGGATGCCCTGAGTGGCCGTTTCGTACCTGCTGGCCCCAGCGGTGCGCCAAGTCGCGGGCGCCTCGACGTGCTGCCTACCGGGCGTAATTTCTTCAGCGTGGATGTGCGCAACCTGCCCACTACCACGGCCTGGCGCATCGGCTTTCAATCCGCCAACCTGATCCTTGAGCGGCACTTGCAAGACCACGGCGACCATCTGCGCCAGCTCGGTCTCTCTGTATGGGGCACCGCCACCATGCGCACTGGCGGCGACGATATCGCCCAGGCCATGGCGCTGATGGGCGTGCGCCCGGTATGGGCCACCGGCAGCCAGCGTGTGGATGACTTTGAAATCCTGCCGATCAGCTTGTTGGATCGCCCACGGGTGGATGTGACGCTACGCGTGTCCGGGTTCTTCCGCGATGCGTTCGCCAACCTGATCCGCCTGTTCGATGCGGCGGTGCAGGCGGTGGCGGCGCTGGATGAGCCAGACGACATGAACCCGCTGGCGGCCAAGGTGCGCAGTGAGCGTGAAGCGTTGCTCGAGTCGGGCCTGGATGAAGCGGCCGCGGCAAAGCAGGCCGGCTGGCGCATCTTTGGCGCTAAACCCGGTGCCTATGGCGCGGGTGTGCAGGGCGCGATTGACGGTCGCCTGTGGCAAAGCCGCGAAGACCTGGCCGAGGTCTACCTGAACTGGGGCGGCTACGCCTATGGGGGTGCCGACGAAGGCACCGCCGCCCGCGACCAATTCGCCCAGCGCCTGAGCCAGGTACAGGCGGTGTTGCACAACCAGGACAACCGCGAACACGACCTGCTCGATTCCAACGATTACTACCAATTCCAGGGCGGCATGCTCGCCGCCGTGGAAACCCTGAGTGGCGACAAGGCCGCCAGCTACCATGGCGACCACAGCCAGCCGGACCTGCCGAAGATCCGCACCTTGAAGGAAGAGCTCAACCGGGTGATCCGCTCCCGTGCCGCTAACCCCAAGTGGATCGACGGCGTGAAACGCCACGGTTATAAAGGCGCATTCGAGATGGCGGCCACGGTGGACAATTTGTTCGCATTCGACGCCACCACTGCATTGATCGACGATCACCAATACGCCTTGCTTGCCGACGCTTACCTGCTCGACGCCGACACCCGCGCCTTTGTGCAGCAGCACAACCCGGCGGCATTGCGCGACATGACCGAACGCATGCTCGAAGCCCAGCAACGCGGCATGTGGCAGGCGCCGGGCGCGTATCGCGAGGCGTTGGAAAACCTGTTGCTGGACATAGAAGAAGACAGCTGATGACCGATATTCCCACACTGTGGCGAGCGGGCTTGCCCCGCGTTGGGCCGCGTAGCGGCCCCAATAAGGTCAACCTGGTTTTCCTGAAAGAACGCGGCGTTTGGATTTAGGGCTGCTTCGCAGCCCAACGCGGGGCAAGCCCGCTCGCCACAAGAAATAGCAGAATTTAAAGAGAGCAGGTATGACCGATATCCCCCATTTCCCGCTGTCCGCCGTGGTCGGCGCCGATGAGCTGAAACTGGCGCTGTGCCTGACCGCCATCGACCCGAAAATCGGCGGTGTGCTGATCGAAGGCCCGCGTGGCATGGCCAAGTCGACACTGGCGCGTGGCCTGGCGGATCTGTTGGTCAGCGGCCAGTTCGTCACCTTGCCGCTGGGCGCCACCGAAGAGCGCCTGGTCGGCACTCTGGACCTGGACGCCGCGCTGGGCGAGGGCCGGGCGCAGTTTTCCCCCGGCGTATTGGCCAAGGCCGATGGTGGTGTGTTGTATGTCGATGAAGTCAACTTGCTGCCCGATCACCTGGTCGACCTGCTGTTGGACGTGGCCGCCAGCGGCACCAACCTGATTGAGCGCGATGGCATCTCACATCGCCATTCGGCGCGTTTTGTGCTGATCGGCACCATGAACCCGGAGGAGGGTGAGTTGCGCCCGCAACTGCTCGACCGTTTCGGCTTTAATGTGGCGCTGAGCGGGCAGACTTTGCCGAGCGAGCGCGGGCAGATCATCCGGCGCCGCCTGGATTTCGACAGCAACCCGGCGGCGTTCTGCCGCCAATGGGCCGAACCGCAGGCGGCGTTGCGTGAGCGTTGCACCCAGGCGCGCCAGCGGCTCGACAGTATTGAACTGGACGACCAGGCCCTGGCGCAGATCACCGAGCGGTGCTTTGCCGCTGGCGTCGATGGCTTGCGCGCCGACCTGGTCTGGTTGCGTGGCGCGCGCGCCCATGCTGCCTGGCGCGGCGCGAGTGCCATCGCCGAGGAAGATATAGAAGCGGTGGCCGAGTTCGCCTTGCGTCATCGCCGCCAACCGCAAACGCCGTCGACAAGCCCGCCCGATCCAGGCCAGGCTGCAAAACCGTCTGACCCATCACCCGGCCAGGGCCAGTGGGGCGATATGCCCGCGCCCGCATTGCCCACGGGCGCCCGCCGGGAAGTACCCACCTGGCCAAAAAAGCCCTAGGCATTCGCCCTCGACCTGACGCGGGGGCGGATGCCCGGCCCAAGGCAGGGCGACTGGAACATGGCAGGCACGGCAAGGCACGCAGCGCCCAGCGTGGCGCGATCAATTGGCCGGGCACCTTGCTCGGTGGCCGGCCGCAGTGCCGTGAGGATCTGCTTTATCACCTGCGCAGCCGCGCGGCCCATGAGTTGTGGCTGGTGATTGTCGATGCCTCGGCGTCCACCCGCCGCCATGGCGCGCTGAGCGACGCCAAAGGCCTGCTCGCCCAGCTGTTTGACGACGCCTACCGGCAGCGCGCGCGCATGGCGTTATTGACCGCCAGCGGGCACTCGCCTAAATGGCAGGTGCAGGGGCTCAAGGCCGCCAAAGGCTTGAGTGGCTGGCTGGCGCAGCTGGGCGCCGGTGGCGGCACACCGTTGCTGGCGGCGTTGTCCGAAGCTGGCCAATGGCTGCACGCGCGCCGCCGGCGTTACCCGGCCGAGCAGCAGCGGCTGCTGGTGATTACCGATGGGCGGCTCAAGGCTATCGCTGGGTTGCCCGTGCTCGATTGTCCTGGGCTACTGGTGGATATCGAGCGCGGCCCGATCAGGCTGGGCCGCGCAAAACAGCTGGCGCTTGAGCTGCATCTGGACTATCGGCCTATCGATAGTTTGTAGGCTTGATAAAATTGAACGCTGCCTGATTCCCGCTTGTCCCCGCTTCCCATGTCACCCCCTGCCTGCCAAATCCCTTAATTTTCCAAGCCTGCCGGACGCCACTCCAGGCCCTCGGCTGTGCCCGCGATTTTTTCCCGGCGCCAGCACACCCGCTTCAAACGGCAGCTGAATACGGACGTTCTACTCAACCGTGACTTATCAGGCAGGTTACCCCATGCAGTTCAGTGAATTATTGGCAGCGATTTCCACCCATGCGATCCGTCTTCAATTGGAAGAAGGCGACCTGATTATTCTCGGCGATGACGAAGCCCTGGATGACGATCTGTGGGATCAACTGATCGCGCACAAACCTCAATTGCTTGCCTTCGTGGCTGAACACGGCGGTGACTGGCTAAGCCCGGCTTACCGCATTACCCCCGACATGCTGGCACTGGTCACGCTCGACCAGCCGGCCATCGACCGCATCGTCGCCACCATCCCCGGTGGCGCGGCGAATGTGCAGGATATTTACCCGCTGGCGCCGCTGCAGGAAGGCATGCTGTACCACCACCTTTCGGCGCAGCAAGGTGACCCCTACGTGCTGCACGCGCAGTTTGTGTTCGACAGCCGCGCGCGCCTTGACGCGTTTGCCGAGGCGCTGCAATGGGTGATCGACCGCCACGATATCCTGCGCACGTCCATGGCCTGGGAGCGTTTGGACGAACCGCTGCAAGTGGTGTGGCGCAAGGCAACCCTGGCCTGCGAAGAAGCCCATTTTGCCGACGGCGACCGCCTGGCGCAGTTGCTCGCCCGCTATGACGCCCGCGCCTATCGCATGGACCTGGGCCAGGCACCGTTACTGTGCCTAGTGTTTGCCAATGACCCGGCCAACCAGCGCGTGGTGGCGATGCTGTTGTTCCACCACACCATCCTCGACCACACCGCGCTGGACGTGGTGCGCCATGAGATCCAACTGTATCTGGCCGGTGAGCACGCCCAGGCGGCCGAGCCGGTGGCGTTTCGCAGCTATATCGCCCAGGTGCGCCACGGCGTCAGCGAACAGGCGCATGAGGCGTTCTTCCGCGACATGCTGGCGGATATCGATGCGCCGACTTTGCCCTTCGGCCTGCAGGATGTGCAAGGCGATGGGCACGGCATCGATGAAGTGCGGGTGCCCGTCGACAGCAGCCTGAGCCGCCGCCTGCGTGGCCTGGCACGGCCACTGGGCGTCAGCGTGGCGAGCATCATGCACCTGGCCCTGGCGCGCGTGCTGGGCGTGGTGTCCGGGCGCGATGCCGTGGTGTTCGGCACGGTGATGCTTGGCCGCATGGGCGCCGGCGATGGCGGTGAACGCGCGCTGGGTATGTTTATCAACACCTTGCCGTTGCGCGTGGATGTAGGCGAGCAGGGCGTGCGCGCCGGGGTCAAGGCCACCCACGAACGCCTCACCACCTTGCTCAATCACGAGCATGCGTCCCTGGCGCTGGCCCAGCGTTGCAGCGGTGTGGCGGCGCCGACGCCGCTGTTCAGTGCGATGCTCAACTACCGTCACAGTGCCGCCACCGATATGGCGGCGGTGATCGAGGTGGCCGAGGGCATTCAGGTTCTGGGCGCCGAAGAGCGCACCAACTACCCGCTGACGGTCAACGTCGACGACCTGGGCGAAGACTTTGCACTGACGGTAATGGTCGATGCGTCCATCGGCGCGCAACGGGTCGCCGGTTACCTGCACACGACCCTGCACAGCCTGGCCGATGCCCTGGAGCAGCGACCGGATATGCCGCTCTGCGGCCTGAATATCCTGCCTGATACCGAACGTCACCATCTGCTGCACAGCCTCAATCAAAGCCCAACGCACTACAGCGACACGGCCCTGATCCACGCGCAAGTCGAAGCCCACGCCGCCGCTCAACCCAATGCCATCGCCCTGCGTTTCGACACCCAGCGCATCACCTACCGCCAACTCAACGAACGCGCCAACCAGGTCGCCCACCGCCTGCTGGCCGAGGGCATTCGCCCTGATGATCGCGTGGCGATCTGCGTCGAGCGTGGCCCGGAGATGATTATTGGTCTGCTGGGTATCCTCAAGGCTGGCGCCGGTTATGTGCCCATCGACCCGGCTTACCCGCTGGAGCGCATCGCCTATACCCTGGCCGATAGCATGCCATTGGCGGTGTTGGTGCAAGCCAACACCCAGCATCTGGTCGGTGATTTGACCCGCATCGACCTCAACAGCCTGCGCGCAGAATCTATCGTCAACCCGCGCGTTGCGCTCAGCCCGGCCCACCTGGCCTATGTGATCTACACCTCCGGCTCCACCGGTCTGCCCAAAGGCGTGATGATCGAACACCGCCACGTGGCGCGGCTGTTCACCGCCACCGAGCATTGGTTTGGCTTCAACGCCAATGATGTGTGGGCGCTGTTCCATTCCTTCGCGTTCGACTTCTCGGTCTGGGAGATCTGGGGCGCGCTGATGCACGGCGGCCAGTTGCTGATCGTGCCGCAACTGGTCAGCCGCTCGCCGGATGAGTGCTACGCGCTGATCTGTGACGCGGGTGTGAGCATCCTCAACCAGACGCCCAGCGCATTTCGCCAGTTGATCGCGGCCCAGAGCGCCCAGGCGCATTCACTGCGCCAGGTTATTTTCGGCGGCGAAGCCCTGGAACCGGGCATGCTCAAACCGTGGTACGCCCGCGCCATCAACGCTGGCACCCAATTGGTCAACATGTATGGCATCACCGAAACCACCGTGCACGTGACCTACCGCGCCCTGGAAGCGGCGGATGCGCAGTTGGTTGGCGTAAGCCCGATTGGTGTGCGCATTCCCGACCTGCAGCTGTATGTGCTGGATGCGCGTCGCGAGCCGTTGCCGATGGGTGTGGTCGGCGAGTTGTATGTCGGCGGCGCCGGTGTGGCGCGCGGTTACCTCAACCGTGACCAACTGAATGCCGAACGCTTCCTGGCCGACCCGGCCACCGGCCTGCGCATGTACAAGACCGGTGACCTCGGCCGCCTGCTGGCCGATGGCAGCGTCGAATACCTGGGCCGTAACGATGACCAGGTGAAGATCCGCGGCTTCCGCATTGAACTGGGCGAAATCGAAGCCACTCTGGCCAGCGCCAACGGCGTGCGTGACGCGGTGGTTATCGCCCGTGAAGACGAGCCCGGTGACAAACGCCTGGTGGCCTACGTGATCGCCGAGCGCGAACTCGGTGCCGCTGAACTGCGCGACCATCTGCTGCTGAGCCTGGCCGAATACATGGTGCCCAGCGCCTTCGTGCTGCTGGACCAATTCCCGCTGACCACCAACGGCAAGCTCGACCGCAAAGCCTTGCCCGCGCCGGATGCCGACGCCCTCGCGCGGCGAGACTACGCCGCCCCGCAAGGCGCTGTGGAAAGCACCATCGCCGGCATCTGGCAGTCGCTGTTGAAACTCGACAACGTCGGGCGCGACGACAACTTCTTCGAGCTGGGCGGCCACTCGCTGCTGGCGGTCAAGCTGATCGAACGCATGCGCCAGGTGGAGTTGAGCTGCGACGTGCGCGTGCTGTTCGGCCAACCCACCTTGCGCGCACTCGCCGCGGCGGTGGGCGGGCAGCAGGAAGTGCAGGTGCCGGCGAATATGATCACGGCGAGCAGCGCACACATCAGCCCCGACATGCTGCCACTGGTGACGCTGGACCAGGCGGCCATCGACCACATCCTCCAGCACGTGCCCGGCGGCATCGCCAACGTGCAGGATATCTACGGCCTGGCGCCGTTGCAGGCCGGCATCCTGTATCACCACCTGGCAACGACCGAGGGCGACCCCTACGTGTTGCAGGTGCAGTTCAATTTTGCCGACCAAATGGCGGTGGACGCGTTTACCCGCGCCTTGCACTGTGTGATCGAGCGTAACGACATCCTGCGCACCGGCATTCTGTGGGAAGGCCTGGATGAGCCGGTGCAAGTGGTGTTGCGCCAGGCGCCGCTGCACGTCGAGCGCCTCGACGTGCCGGCTGATGATGCGCTGGCGCAGCTGCAACAGCGCTTTGACCCACGCCATTTCCGCCTCGACCTGAGCCGCGCGTCGCTGATGCATTTCGGTTATGCGCAACAACAGGATGGCTTTGCAGGCATCCTGCTGCTGCACCATATCCTGCTCGACCACACCGCCCTGCAGGTGTTGGTGGAGGAGATGAGCGCCAGCCTGGCCGGCCACAGCACGCAACTGCCGCCGGCGGTGCAATACCGCAATTACGTGGCCCAGGCGCGTTTGGGCGTGACCCAGGCGCAACACGAAGCCTTTTTCAGCGACATGCTGGGTGATATTGACGAGCCCACGCTGGCGTTCGGTTTGCAGGATGTCAACGGCGACGGCAGCGGCATCGTCGAGGCGCATTTGCCGCTGGCCCCGGCGCTCAGCCAGGGCCTGCGCGAACAGGCGCGACAGCTGGGTGTCAGCAGCGCGAGCCTGGTGCACCTGGCCTGGGCGCAGGTGCTGGCCCAGGTCTCCGGCCAGCAGGATGTGGTGTTTGGTACCGTACTGCTGGGGCGCATGCAAGGCGGCGAGGGCGCCGACCGGGCGCTGGGAATGTTCATCAACACCTTGCCGCTGCGCGTCAGCCTGGGCGCCACCAGCGTGCAGGCCGGCGTGCGCGCCACCCATGCGCGCCTGGCGCAGTTGCTTGGGCACGAGCACGCTTCGCTGTCCCTGGCCCAGCGTTGCAGTGGTGTACCGGGTTCGTTGCCGCTGTTCAGTACCTTGCTCAACTTCCGTCACAGCGCCCCGGACGAGGCACCGGGAGACAGCCCGTTTGCCACGCACGGTATCGAGATTCTCAGTTCCCAGGAGCGCAGCAACTACCCGTTGGTGCTCAACGTCGATGACCTCGGCACCGGCTTTGCGCTGACCGTACAAGGCGTGGCCAGTCTGGATGTGCAGCGCGTGGGCGACTACATGCTCACCGCGCTCAGCCACCTGGTGACCGCGCTGCAACAAGCGCCGACCACCGCGTTGCAGGCGGTGTCGATTTTGCCGGCGGCCGAGCGTCACCAGCTGTTGGTCGAGTTCAACGCCACCGCGCGCCAATACCCGTCGCAGCTCACTGTGCACCAGCTGTTCGAAGCTCAGGCACTGGCGCGGCCCGAAGCCGTGGCGGCGGTGCAGGGTGCGTTGTCCTTGAGCTATCGTGACCTCAACCGCCGTGCCAACCGCCTGGCCCATCACCTGATCAACCAGGGCGTGCAACCGGGTGAGTGCGTGGCGATTGCGTTGCCACGCTCGCTGGATTTGCTGGTGAGCCAACTGGCGATCCTCAAGTGCGCAGCGGTGTATGTGCCGCTGGACATCAACGCGCCGCTCGAACGCCAGGCCTTTATGGTGCAGGACAGCGGAGCGCGGCATGTACTCCATACCCTGGCCGACCTGAACCTGGATAGCCTGTCGCCGCGCAACCCGGAGCTTGCGCAGTCTTCGGACGAGGTGGCGTACATCATGTACACCTCCGGCTCCACTGGCGCGCCCAAAGGCGTGCAAGTGCCGCACCGCGCCGTTTCGCGGCTGGTACTCAACAACGGCTATGCCGATTTCAACGAGCGCGACCGCGTGGCCTTCGCCTCCAACCCGGCGTTCGACGCCAGCACCCTGGATGTGTGGGCGCCGTTGCTCAATGGCGGTTGCGTGGTGGTGGTCGAGCATGCGGTGCTGCTGTCCCAGGCCGCATTTGCCGACCTGTTGCAGGAACAGGCCGTGAGCGTGCTGTGGATGACGGCAGGCTTGTTCCATCAATACGCCGACGCGTTGCTGCCGGTGCTGCGCCAGTTGCGCTACCTGATCGTCGGCGGCGATGTGCTTGACCCGCTGGTGATCGGCCGGGTGCTCAAGCACGGCAAGCCGCAACACCTGTTAAACGGCTACGGGCCGACCGAAGCCACCACCTTCTCGACCACGTTTGAAATCACCACGCCGGGCGCGGGCGCTGTGCCTATCGGCCGACCTATCGCAAATGCACAGGCCTATGTGCTGGATGCGCGCCAGCAGCCGCTGGCGTTGGGTGTGGTCGGCGAGCTGTACATCGGCGGTGCAGGCGTGGCCAAGGGGTACTTGAACCAGCCGCAACTGACGGCCGAAAAATTCATCCTCAACCCGTTCGGTGAAGGCCTGTTGTACCGCACCGGCGACCTTGCCAGCTGGCAGGCCGACGGTACCTTGCTGTACCAGGGGCGCAATGATTTGCAGGTGAAGATCCGTGGTTTCCGCATCGAGCCCGGCGAAATCGAGAGCTGCCTGGCGACCTTCCCAGACGTGCGCGATGTTGTGGTAGTGGCCCGCGAAGACGAGCCCGGCGACAAACGCCTGGTGGCGTACTACACCGCCTCGGCAGCGTTGCCAATCGAAGCCCTGCGCGGCCATCTGCAAGGCCAGCTACCGGATTACATGGTGCCGTCGGCTTATATGTGGCTTGAGCTGTTACCGCTTACCGCCAATGGCAAGCTGGACCGCAAAGGCCTGCCGGTGCCGGATCAAAGTGCGCTGCTCAGCCGTGGCTACGAAGCCCCGGAAGGTGAAGTGGAAACCGTGCTGGCGCAGATCTGGCAGGACGTGCTCAAGCTTGAACGCGTCGGGCGCCATGATCATTTCTTCGAGTTGGGCGGGCACTCGTTGCTGGCGGTCAGCCTGATCGAACGCATGCGTCAGGTCGGCCTGAGCGCGGATGTACGTGTGCTGTTCAGCCAGCCGAGCCTGGCGGCACTCGCGGCGGCAGTCGGCAGTGGGCGTGAAATTGTGGTGCCGGCCAATGGCATTGCGCCGGGCTGCACACAGATCACGCCGTCGATGCTGACCCTGGTGCAGCTTGATCAACCGGCCATCGAACGCATCGTCGCCAACGTGCCCGGTGGTGCGGCCAATGTGCAGGATATCTACCCGCTGGCGCCGTTGCAGGAAGGCATTCTTTATCACCATATCAGCGCCGAACAGGGCGACCCGTACCTGCTGCAATCGCGCATGGCGTTCGATAGCCTGCAGCGTTTGCACGGCTTTATGGGCGCGCTGCAACAGGTAGTAGCGCGTCACGACATCCTGCGCACCGGCGTGGTCTGGGAAGGCTTGGACAGCCCGGTGCAAGTGGTCTGGCGCGACGCGCAACTGAGTGTGCAGGAGGTGATCCTGGACCCGGCCGAGGGCGGCATCATCGAGCAATTGCACGCACGTTTCGATGCCCGTCACTACCGCCTGGACATTACCCAGGCGCCATTGCTGCGCATGGTTTACGCCCAGGACCCGGCGAATAACCGAGTCGCAGCGATCCTGCTGTTCCACCACCTGGCGCTGGACCACACGGCCATGGAAGTGGTGGGCCAGGAGATGCGCGCGTTCCTGTTCAACCAGGCGGACGCGCTGCCCGTGGCGGCGCCGTTTCGCAACTACGTGGCCCAGGCACGCCTGGGCGTGAGCGTGGCCGAGCATGAACAGTTCTTCGGCGCCATGCTCGCCGATGTGGACGAACCGACCTTGCCGTTTGGCGTGCAGGACGTGCAGGGTGATGGCCGTGATATCGAAGAGGCCGAGCAGCACCTGGACGCGGCGCTGGCCATGCGCGTGCGTGAGCAGGCGCGCCTGTTGGGCGTAAGTGCGGCGAGCCTGATGCACCTGGCCTGGGCGCAAGTGCTGGGCCTGGTGTCCGGGCGTGATGACGTGGTGTTTGGCACTGTATTGATGGGGCGCATGCAGGCAGGTGAGGGCGCCGATCGGGCGCTGGGCATGTTTATCAACACCTTGCCGCTGCGGGTGAATGTCGCGGCGGGCGCCGCCGTGGCGGTCAAGGCCACCCATTCGCGCTTGAGCGCCTTGCTCGGGCACGAACACGCGTCCCTGGCGCTGGCCCAGCGTTGCAGCGGCGTGCCGACCAGCGTGCCGCTGTTCAGCGCCTTGCTCAATTTCCGCCACAGCCGCCCCGACGAAATGGCCCGCGATGGCCACGGCATCTGGGAAGGCGTGCAACTGCTGGGCGGTGAAGAGCGCAGCAACTACCCGCTGACCTTGAGCGTGGATGATTTTGGCGCAGGCTTTGGCCTCAGCGTGCTGGCGCTGCCGCAGATCGGCGCCCAGCGCCTGTGCGGCTATATGCATAACGCCGTGGAGCAACTGGTCGAGGCCTTGGAAAACGCCGCCGATACCGCGCTCAACCGCCTGCCGATACTGCCGTCGGCCGAACGCGACACCCTGCTGCGTGAATTCAACACGACGGCTGCAGATTTCCCCACCGGGCACACCCTGCACGGTGCCTTTGAAGCCCAGGTCGAGCGCCAGCCCCACGCAATTGCGGTGCAGCAGGGCGAACGGTCGCTGACCTACCAGCAACTCAATCAACGCGCCAACCAACTGGCCCATCACCTGCTCGCGCTCGGCGTACGGCCCGACGATCGCGTGGCGATCTGCTGCCGTCGTGGCCCGCAGATGCTCATCGGGCTGCTGGGCATACTCAAGGCCGGCGCCGGTTATGTGCCGATCGACCCGGCCTATCCCGCCGAGCGTATCGCCTATCTGTTGCAGGACAGTGCGCCGGTGGCCGTGCTGGCCGAGCCCAGTACGCAAGCGTTGCTGGGGGCGTTCGCCACAGTCGACCTGCTGGGCGAAAGCTGGCAGCACCACGCCGTCAGCAATCCGCAGCTCGCAGCGCTGACCCCGGCGCACCTGGCCTACGTGATCTACACCTCCGGCTCCACCGGCCAGCCCAAAGGCGTGATGGTGGAGCACCGCAATGTGGAAAACCTGGTGCACTGGCACTGCGAAGCCTTCGGCCTGGATGCGCGCAGCCATACCAGCAGTGTCGCCGGTTTTGGCTTCGACGCCATGGCCTGGGAAGTCTGGCCGGCGCTGTGTGCCGGTGCGACCCTGCATTTGCCGCCTGTCACGGTGGGCAATGAAAACGTCGACGAACTGCTGGCCTGGTGGCTGGCGCAGCCGCTGGACGTCAGCTTCCTGCCCACGCCAGTGGCCGAATACGCCTTCAGCCAGCACCTGCAACACCCGACCTTGCGCATCCTGCTGATTGGCGGCGACCGCCTGCGGCAGTTCACCCAGGAGCGACGTTTTGCGCTGATCAACAACTACGGACCGACCGAGGCCACGGTGGTCGCCACCTCCGGCCGTGTCCGCGCCGGGCAGGCGCTGCATATCGGCCGGCCGGTGGCGAATGCCAGCACCTACTTGCTCGATGCACAGCTGCGCCCGGTGCCGGTGGGCGTGGCCGGTGAGCTGTATGTGGGCGGCAGCGGCGTGGCGCGCGGTTACCTGAACCGTGCGGACCTGACCGCCGAACGCTTCCTGCAAGACCCGTTCAACCCGGGGCGCATGTACCGCACCGGCGACCTGGCGCGCTGGTTGCCCGACGGTAATATCGAGTACCTGGGCCGCAATGATGATCAGGTCAAAGTGCGTGGCGTACGCGTGGAGCTGGGCGAGATCGAAAGTCGCCTGGCGGCAGTGGAAGGCGTTGGCGAGGCCGTGGTGCTGGTGCGCGAAGGCCGTTTGCTGGCCTGGTTCACGGAAAACTACCCGCTGGCGATTGAAACCCTGCGTTCGCAGCTACAAGCACAACTGCCCGACGCGCTGGTGCCGGTGGCCTACATCAAGCTCGACGCATTGCCCCTGACCGCCAACGGCAAGCTGGATCGCAAGGCCTTGCCGGAACCTGACCAGGCGGCATTGCTCAGCCGCGACTTTGAAGCGCCCCAGGGCGCAGTGGAAACCACCCTGGCGCGGATCTGGGCCGAGGTGTTGCAGGTCGAACAGGTCGGCCGTCATGACCACTTCTTCGAGCTCGGCGGCCATTCGTTGCTGGCCGTGAGCCTGATCGAACGCATGCGTCAAGCGGACCTCAGCGCGGATGTCCGTGTGCTGTTCAGCCAGCCGACCCTGGCCGCGCTGGCGGCTGCCGTGGGCAGTGGCCGCGAAGTGCAGGTGCCGGCGAACCGGATCGCAGCCGATTGCCTGCGCATCACGCCGGACATGCTGCCCCTGGTTGATATCGACCAGTCGACCCTCGATCACGCCGTCAGCCGCATCCCCGGTGGCGCCGCCAATGTGCAGGATATCTACCCGCTGGCGCCGTTGCAGGAGGGCATTCTTTACCACTACCTCACCGCCGAACAGGGCGACCCGTACCTGCTGCAATCGCACCTGGCCTTCGACAGCCTCGAGCGCCTGCAGGCCTTCGCCCATGCGCTGCAACAGGTGATCGACCGCCATGACATCCTGCGCACGGGTGTGGTCTGGGAAGGCCTTGCGCAACCGCTGCAAGTGGTGTGGCGCCAGGCCCGATTGCCGCTTGAAGAGCTGCAGTTGCAGGGCGATGTACTCGCCGGCCTGCACGCGCGTTTTGATGCGCGGCGTTATCGCCTGGACATCAGCCAGGCGCCGCTTATCTGCCTCAAGTACGCCAAGGACCCGGCCAACCAGCGCGTGGTGGTGGTGTTGCTCTATCACCATATTGCGCTGGACCACACCGCGTTCGACGTGGTGCTGCGTGAAATGCAAGGGCATTTGTTGGGGCACGCCGCCCCGACGGCGGCGCCGATGCCGTACCGCAACTACGTGGCCCAGGCGCGATTGGGCGTCAGTGAGCAGGAGCACGAGGCGTTCTTTCGCGAGATGCTCGCCGATGTCGATGAACCGACCTTGCCGTTCGGCTTGCAGGACGTGCGCGGCGACGGCAGCGCGATTGAGGAACACAGCCTGCACCTGGACAGCGACCTCAACCGCCGCCTGCGGGCCCAGGCACGTTTACTCGGTGTGAGCACGGCGAGCCTGTTCCACCTGGCCTGGGGCCAAGTGTTGGCGGCCACTTCGGGGCGCCACAGCGTGGTGTTCGGCACCGTGCTGGTCGGCCGATTGCAAGGCGGTGAGGGCGCTGATCGTGCGCTCGGGGTGTTTATCAATACCTTGCCGCTGCGCCTGGATATCGACGCGCAAGGCGCACGCGATGCCGTGCGTGCCACCCACACGCGGCTCACCGCGTTGCTGGGCCATGAGCACGCGTCCCTGGCCCTGGCCCAGCGTTGCAGCGGGGTGGCGGCCCCGGCGCCGTTGTTCAGCTCGATGCTCAACTATCGCCATCGCGGCGCCGCGACGCGTTCTGCCGAGGCGCAACACGCCTGGGAAGGCATGCAGACGCTGGTCAACGATGGCCGCACCAACTACCCGCTGACCCTCAACGTGGATGACTTGGGCGATGGTTACGATATCACCGCCCTGGCGCAGGTTGACGCGCAACGGGTGTGTGGTTACCTGCAGAACGCCCTGGCCGGGCTGGTCGAAGCCTTGGAGCAGGCACCGCACCAGGCGCTCAATCGCCTGCCGATCCTGGGCGCCGAGGAACGCCAAAAACTGCTGGTAGCGTTCAACGCCACCGAGGTCGCTTACAACCTCGACCAGACCCTGCATGGCCTGTTCGAGGCTCAGGTCGAACGCACCCCTGATGCGGTGGCGGTCAAGGCCGGTGACCAGCAGTTGACCTACCGGGCACTCAACGAACGCGCCAACCGCCTGGCCCATCACCTGCGCGAGCTCGGCGTGCAGCCGGATTCGCGCGTGGGTATTTGCGTCGAGCGTGGCCTGGACATGGTGGTCGGCCTGTTCGCGATCCTTAAGGCTGGTGGCGGTTATGTGCCGCTGGACCCGGCGTATCCACTCGAACGCATCGCTTACATGCTGCAAGACAGCGCGCCGGTGGTGGTACTGGCGCAAGGCGCAACCCGCCAGTTGTTGGGTGACGTGCCGGTGCTGGACCTGGATCACCTCACCTGGCAACACCACAGCACGAGCAACCCGCTGGTGCCAGGCCTTACCGCCCGGCACCAGGCCTATGTGATCTACACCTCCGGCTCCACCGGCCAGCCCAAAGGCGTGATCAATGAACACGCCGGCGTGGTCAACCGCTTGCTGTGGATGCAGGACGCCTATGGCCTCAAGGCCCATGACGCGGTGCTGCAGAAAACCCCGTTCAGCTTCGACGTGTCGGTGTGGGAGTTCTTCTGGCCGCTGTTTACCGGCGCACGGTTGGTGATGGCCCGCCCGGGTGGGCACAAAGAGCCGGAGTACCTGTGCCAGGTGATCGAGGCTGAGCAGATCACCACCTTGCATTTCGTGCCGTCGATGCTCGATGTGTTCCTGGCCCATGGTGATGTCAGCCAGGCCAAAGGGCTGGCGCGGGTGATGTGCAGCGGCGAAGCCTTGCCGGGCAGCCTGGTACGGCGCTTCAAAGCACAACTGCCGGGGGTTGGGCTGTACAACCTGTATGGCCCGACAGAAGCGGCGGTCGATGTCACCGCGTGGAACTGCGCACGGCCCGACGTGCCGGACAACACGCCGATCGGCAAGCCGATTGCCAATACACGCATGTACGTGCTGGACGCCCAGTTGCAGCCGGTGCCATTGGGGGTGGTGGGCGAGTTGTTCATCGGCGGCGTGCAAGTGGCGCGCGGGTATCTGAACCGCCCGGAACTGACCGCCGAACGCTTCCTCAAGGACCCGTTTACCGACGGGCGCATGTACCGCACCGGCGACGTTGGCCGTTACCTGCCCGACGGCAATATCGAGTACCTGGGCCGCAACGATGACCAGGTGAAGATCCGTGGCCTGCGCATCGAACTGGGCGAAATCCAGGCGCGCTTGCTGGAGCATCCGCAGGTCAACGAGGCCGCCGTGGTCGCCCGTGAAGAGCGCCTGGTGGCGTACTACACCGGCGCACACACCGACATCGACCGCTTGCGCGCCCACCTGTTGCAGCACTTGCCGGACTTTATGGTGCCTGCGGTGTTTGTGCACCTGGAGGCATTGCCACTGAGCCCCAACGGCAAGCTCGACCGCAAGGCGTTGCCGGTGCCGGGCATGGACGCACTGAATGTGCGCGAATACGCGGCCCCCGAAGGCGACACCGAAATCCTTATGGCAGCGCTGTGGGCTGAACTGCTCAACGTTGAGCGCGTTGGGCGCCATGACAACTTCTTTGAGCTGGGCGGGCACTCGCTGCTGGCCGTGAGCTTGATCGGACGCCTGCGCCAGGAAGGCCTGGAAGCCGATGTGCGGGCGCTGTTCGAACAGCCGAGCCTGGCCGGCTACGCCGCTATTACCGAACGAATGGAGATCGTCCTGTGAGCATTTCTGAGTTATTGAGCACGCTGAAAACCAAGGACGTGCAACTGGCGCTCAAGGGCGAGCAGTTGTCGGTGCAAGGCAACAAACAAACGCTGAGCGACCCTTTGATCCTGGCGGCGTTGCGCGAGCACAAAGCGGCCTTGATCGAACTGATCAAGGCCGGTGAATACTCGGCCTCCAAGGCCGGCGAAGTGCAGGTGCCGGCCAATGGCATCCCGCTAGGTGCCGAGCACATCACCCCGGCGATGCTGAGCCTGTCGACGTTGAGCCAGGACGAGATCGAGCGCATCGTGGCCACGGTCGACGGCGGTGTGGCGAATATCCAGGACATTTACCCGCTGGCGCCGTTGCAGGAAGGCATTCTGTTCCACCACGTCAGCGCCGAGCAGGGCGACCCGTACGTGATGCAGTCGCAGTTCGCGTTCGACAGCCTGGAGCGTTTCGAGGCCTTTGCCCAAGCGTTGCAGCGCGTGATGGACCGCCACGATATCCTGCGCACCGGGGTGGTCTGGGACGGTTTGCAGCAACCCTCGCAAGTGGTGTGGCGCCAGGCACGCCTGCCGGTGCAGGCGCTGCAATTGAACCCGGCCGACGGCGATATTGCCGCTCAACTGCACGGGCTGTTCGATGCCCGCCACTATCGCCTCGACGTGACCCGGGCGCCGCTGCTGCGCCTGGTGCGGGCCGACGACCGGCTGAACCAGCGCATTGTCGCCACCTTGCTGTTCCACCATATGGCCCTCGACCACAGCGCCCTCGAAGTGGTGTGCCATGAAATGCAGGCGTGCCTGCTGGGGCAGGGCGCGGCGCTTGGCCAGGCCGTGCCGTTTCGCAATTATGTGGCGCAGGCACGCCTGGGTATCAGCGAGCCGGAACACGAAAATTTCTTCCGCCAGATGCTCGGCGATATCAGCGAGCCGACCCTGCCATACGGCTTGCAGGACGTGCAGGGCGATGCCCGTGGCATCAGCGAAGTCAGCCTGCCTTTGCCCGCAGCACTCAGCCGGCGGTTGCGCGCGCAAGCCCGGCAATTGGGCGTGAGTGCCGCCAGCCTGTTCCATATGGGCTGGGCGCAGGTGTTGGCGGTGCTGGCCGGTAAAGAGCAGGTGGTGTTCGGCACCGTATTGATGGGCCGCATGCAAGGCAGCCATGACACGGATCGGGCGCTGGGCATTTTCATCAACACCTTGCCGTTTCGCGTCGACGTGGACGCCCAGGACCTACGCACCGGGGTCAAGGCCACCCACGCGCGGCTCACCACCTTGTTGCGCCATGAACACGCGCCGCTGGCCCTGGCCCAACGCTGCAGCGGGGTGGTGGCGCCGACGCCGCTGTTCAGCGCCTTGCTCAACTATCGCCACAGCGCCCCGGCCGCCAGCGCCGAAGCCGTGTCGGCCTGGCACGGGATCGCGGCGCTCAGCGCCGAAGAACGCACCAACTACCCGCTGACCCTGAGTGTGGATGACCTGGGTGAAGGCTTTGGCCTGAGCCTGCTGGCCAGCCAGCGGGTCGATCCGCAGCGCGTGTGCAGCTATCTGCAAACCGCCCTGGAGAACCTGGTGACGGCGCTGGAGCAAGCACCGCACACCGCGCTCAATCAGCTGTCGGTGCTGCCCGCCGCCGAGCGGCAGTTGCTGCTTGAGCAGTTCAACGCCACCCAGGTCGATTTCGCTCACGGCAGCACCTTGCACGGCCGCGTCGAAGCCCAGGCCGCGCTCACGCCGGACGCGATCGCCGCCGTGCAGCAGGGCCGCCAACTGACTTACGCCGAACTCAACCAGCAAGCCAACCTGCTGGCCCATCACCTGTTGGCGCTGGGGGTCAAACCCGATGACCGCGTGGCCATCGTCGCGCGGCGTGGCCTGGACACCCTGGCCGGGTTGCTGGCCATCCTCAAGGCTGGCGCCTGCTATGTGCCGGTGGACCCATCGCACCCGGCCGAGCGCCTGAGCTACCTGCTGAGCGACAGCGCCCCGGTGGCGGTGCTGACCCAACAGGCACAGCTCGAGCGCTTGCCGGCGCTGGACGTGCCGGTGATCCAGCTGGACCGCTACACCTGGCAGCACCATTCAGCCAGCAATCCAAAAGCCGCCGTCAGCCCTTCGAACCTCGCCTATGTGATCTACACCTCCGGCTCCACCGGCCTGCCCAAAGGGGTGATGGTGGAGCACCACACGGTGGCCAACCTGGTGGACTGGCATTGCCGCGCCTTTGACTTGTGCGCCGGGCGCCACACCGCCAGTGTTGCCGGCTTTGGTTTTGATGCGATGGCCTGGGAAGTGTGGCCGGCGCTGTGTGTCGGCGCGACCCTGCACCTGCCGCCCGCCACGGACGGCGCCGAAGATATCGACGCGCTGCTGAGCTGGTGGTGCGCGCAGCCACTGGACGTGTGCTTCCTGCCCACGCCGGTGGCCGAATACGCGTTCAGCCAGCACATCGAACACCCTACATTGCGCACCTTGCTCATCGGCGGTGACCGCCTGCGCCAGTTTGCGCGGGCACAGCGATTTGAGCTGATCAACAACTACGGCCCCACCGAAGCCACGGTGGTTGCCACTTCCGGCAAGGTCGAAGCAGGCCAGCCGTTGCATATCGGCAAACCGGTGGCCAATGCCACGGTGTACCTGCTCGATGAACAACAACGGCCGGTGCCATTGGGGGTAGCCGGTGAGCTGTACGTGGGTGGCAAGGGCGTGGCGCGTGGTTACCTCAACCGCCCGGACCTGACCGCCGAGCGCTTCCTGCAAGACCCGTTCAACCCGGGGCGCATGTACCGCACCGGCGACCTGGCGCGTTGGTTGCCGGACGGTACGCTTGAATACCTGGGGCGCAACGATGATCAGGTGAAGATCCGTGGCATGCGTATCGAGCTTGGCGAGATTGAAACCCAGCTCGGCCAACTGCCTGGGATCCAGGAAGCGGTGGTGCTGGTGCGCGAGGAGCGACTGGTCGCCTATTTCACCGAGAGCCCGCAACTCGACCCGCTGGCGGTCGGTGATATCCGCGCCCACCTGGTTGCGCATCTGCCGGACTACATGGTCCCGGTCGCCTATGTGAAGCTCGAGGCGTTGCCACTCACCGCCAACGGCAAGCTCGACCGCAAGGCCTTGCCAGCGCCGGACATGGCCGCGGTGTTTACCCGCGAATACGCAGCGCCCGAGGGCGAGATCGAAAGCGTGCTCGCGCAGATCTGGGCCGATGTGCTGCAGGTGCAGCGTGTCGGGCGGCACGACCATTTCTTCGAACTGGGCGGGCACTCGTTGCTGGCGATGCGCATGGTCTCGCAAGTGCGCCAGCGCCTGGGGGTGGAACTGGTGCTGGGCGACTTGTTTGCCAATGCGGAGCTGGCGGCGGTCGCCGCAGTGCTGGCGCAGTCAGGGCGCAGCACCTTGCCGGATATTCTGCCGGCCAATCGTGATGAGCTCGTGCCGTTGTCGTTCGCCCAGCAGCGCCTGTGGTTTCTGGCGCTGATGGAAGGCGCCAATACCGCCTATAACATTCCCATCGGCCTGCGTTTGCGTGGCCAGTTGCATGTCGAGGCGCTGCAACGGGCGCTGGCGCGCATTGTTGCGCGGCATGAAACCCTGCGCAGCCGCTTTGCCCAACAGGGCGACCAAGCCCAGGTACTGATCGTACCGGCTGAAGACATGCTGCCCCTGCAAGTGCAGGATTTGCGCCGCCACCCGCAACCGCAGCAGGCGCTGGATGCCTTGATTCAGGGCGAAGCCTCGGCACCGTTCGACCTGGAGCGCGGCCCGTTGCTGCGTGGGCGCCTGGTGGTGATGGCCGACGATCACCATGTGCTGCTGCTGACCCTGCACCATATCGTTTCCGATGGCTGGTCGATGGGCGTGCTCACCCGTGAGTTGATGGCGCTGTATCAAGCCTTCAGCCACGGCATGCCTGACCCATTGCCAAGCCTGCCGATTCAGTACGGCGACTTCGCCGTGTGGCAGCGTTTGTGGCTGAGCGGCGAAGTGCTGCAGCGCCAAAGTACCTATTGGCAACAGGCACTGGGCGGTGCGCCGGCCTTGCTCACGCTGCCTACCGATCGCCCACGCCCTGTGCAGCAGGACTACGCCGGCAACAGCGTCGAAGTGCGCCTGGACGAACGCCTGACCGCCGGGCTCAAGGCCTTGAGCCAACGCCATGGCACCACGCTGTACATGACCTTGATGACGGCCTGGGCCTCCCTGCTGGCGCGGCTGTCCGGGCAACACGACCTGGTGATCGGCACGCCAGTGGCCAACCGTACCCGCAGCGAGGTGGAAGGGCTGATCGGCCTGTTCGTCAACACCCTGGCGGTGCGCATCGACACCTCGGGCGAGCTGAGCACCGAGGCCTTGCTGGCACGGGTCAAGGCGCTGACGCTGGCGGCCCAGGCGCATCAGGACTTGCCATTTGAGCAGGTGGTGGAAATCACCCGGCCGGTGCGCAGCCTGGCCCACAGCCCGCTGTTCCAGACCCTGCTGAGCTGGCAGGACAGCAGCGCGCCGACCCTGGCGCTGGGCGACCTGGCCCTGGAAGGCATCGTCGAGAACAGCCACTTTGCCAAGTTCGACCTGTCGTTGAACCTGGGTGAAGTGCAGGGCAGCATTCTCGGCGCGCTTGAATTTGCCGTGGCGCTGTTTGATGAGTCGACCGTGCAGCGGTACGCCGGGTATTTCACCCGCACCTTGCAGGCAATGGTCGATAACGACCAGGCGGTGTTGGAACATGCGCCGTTGTTGGATGAGTGTGAGCGTCAGCACCTGCTGGTCGATCTCAACGCCACCGCGGTGGACTACAACCTCGACCAGACACTGCACGGGATGTTTGAAGCGCAGGTGGTGCGCACGCCGAACGCGATTGCGGTGAAGGCAGGTGAGCGGCAACTGACCTACGCTGAGCTGAATGCGCAGGCTAATCAGCTGGCCCATCACCTGCTGGCGCTGGGTGTACAGCCGGATTCGCGGGTGGCGATCTGCGTCGAGCGCAGCCTGGAGATGGTCATTGGCCTGTATGCGATCCTCAAGGCCGGCGCGGCGTATGTGCCGCTGGACCCGGCTTATCCGCAGGAGCGCCTGGCCTACATGCTGCAAGACAGTGCGCCGCTGGTGGTGCTGGCCCAAGGCGCAACACGTGGCTTGCTCGGCGCAGTGGCGGTAGTCGACCTGGACCAGCCCACCTGGCAGCATCTGCCCGCAGGCAACCCTCACGTCCAGGGCGTGAGCGCCTATGTGATCTACACCTCCGGCTCTACCGGCCAGCCCAAAGGCGTGATCAACGACCACGCCGGGGTAGTCAACCGCCTGCTGTGGATGCAGGACGAATACGGCCTGAACGCGCAGGATTCGGTGCTGCAGAAAACCCCGTTCAGCTTTGACGTATCGGTGTGGGAATTCTTCTGGCCGCTGTTTACCGGCGCGCGTCTGGTGATGGCGCGCCCCGGCGGGCACAAAGAGCCCGAATACCTGTGCGACGTGATCGAGGCCGAACAGATCACTACCTTGCACTTTGTGCCGTCGATGCTCGATGTGTTCCTGGCCCACGGCGATGTCAGCCAGGCCATAGGGCTAGCGCGGGTGATGTGCAGCGGCGAAGCCTTGCCGGGCAGCCTGGTACGGCGCTTCAAGCAGCAACTGCCGGGCAGCCAATTGCATAACCTGTATGGGCCGACCGAAGCGGCGGTCGACGTCACCGCCTGGAACTGTGCCGGTCTGGTAACCCCGGACAACACGCCGATCGGCAAACCCATCGCCAACACCCGCATGTACCTGCTCGACAGCCAGTTGCAACCGGTGCCGCTGGGTGTGGTGGGCGAGTTGTTTATCGCGGGCGTACAAGTGGCGCGCGGGTATCTGAACCGGCCGGAGCTGACCGCCGAGCGTTTCCTTGACGACCCCTTCAGGCAGGGGCGCATGTACCGCACCGGTGATGTCGGGCGTTACTTGCCGGACGGCAATATCGAGTACCTGGGGCGTAATGATGACCAGGTGAAAATTCGGGGTTTGCGCATCGAGCTGGGTGAAGTCCAGGCGCGGCTGCTCGAGCATCCTCAGGTCAACGAAGCCGCTGTAATCGCCCGTGAAGAGCGGCTGGTGGCTTACTACACCGGCACGCCGAGCGACATCGACGCGCTGCGCGGTCATCTGCTGCGGCATCTGCCGGAGTTCATGGTGCCGGCGATTTTCGTGCATCTGCAGGCGTTGCCGCTCAGCCCCAACGGCAAGCTCGACCGCAAGGCGCTGCCGGCGCCGGGCCTGGATTCGGTGGTGGTGCGCGAGTACGAAGCGCCCCAGGGCGATACCGAAATGGCCTTGGCCAGCCTGTGGGCCGAACTGCTCAATGTTGAGCGCGTGGGCCGTCACGACAACTTCTTTGAACTGGGCGGGCATTCGCTGCTGGCCGTCAGTCTGATGGGGCGCATGCGCCGCCTGGGCTTGTCGGCGGATGTAAAGGTGCTGTTCGGCCAGCCGACGCTCTCGGCGTTGGCGGCGGCGCAGGGCCGTGGGCGCGAAGTGGCGGTGCCGGCCAATGGCATCGCCGAAGGCTGCAGCCACATCACCCCGGCTATGTTGCCCTTGATCCAGATGGACCAGGCTGCCGTCGACCGCATCGTCGCGTGCATTCCGGGCGGTGCGGCGAATGTGCAGGATATCTACCCGCTGGCGCCGTTGCAGGCCGGCATCCTGTATCACCATCGGGCTGTGCTTGAAGGCGATGCCTACCTGTTGCGGGCGCAGTTTGCCTTCGATAGCCGTCTGCGCCTGGACGCCTTTGCCCATGCATTGCAGGCGGTGATTCAGCGGCATGACATCCTGCGTTCCTCCTTCCATTGGGAGGGCCTGGAAGAACCGGTGCAAGTGGTTTGGCGTGAGGCCTCGCTCAGCGTTGAAGCCGGTGCTGTGCCACAGCGCCTGGACCTGACGCAAGCGCCGTTGATGCGGCTGGTCTATACCGAGGAGCCGCAGCGCGTGGTCGCCACGTTGTTGTTCCATCATTTGGTGATGGACCACGTCGCGCTGGACATCCTGCAGCATGAAATGCAGGCGTTCCTGCTCGGTAGTCAGCACACGCTGGGCGCGGCCGTCCCGTATCGAAACTATGTGGCCCAGACTGTGGCCCAGACCCGCCTGGGCGTTGACGACCACGAAACCTTCTTGCGCGAAATGCTCGGTGAAATCGACGAGCCAACCGACGTCCAATACCTGGGCGCCGATGAACACGCGCATCTGGCCGTCGACCCGCAGTTGAGCCAGCGTCTGCGCACCCAGGCCCGCCAGGCAGGCGTGAGTGCCGCCAGCCTGATGCACCTGGCCTGGGCGCAGGTGCTGGGCAAGGTCAGTGGCCGCGAACAGGTGGTGTTCGGCACTGTGATGCTCGGCCGCCTGCAAGGCGGCGAAGGTGCGGAGCGCGCCATGGGCGTATTTATCAATACCTTGCCGCTGCGCGTTGACCTGGGCGAACACTCGGTACGCACGGCGTTGCGTGCCACCCATGCGCGCCTGACCCAATTGCTCAGCCATGAGCACGCGCCGCTGGCATTGGCCCAGCAGTGCAGCGGCGTGCCAGTGGGTACGCCGTTGTTCAACGTGCTGTTCAACTACCGCCACAGCGCGCCGCACAGTGGTGGCGTGGCCGACGCATGGCAGGGGATTGCGCTGCTCAGTGCCGAGGAACAGACCAATTACGGGGTGTCGGTGAGTGTCGATGACCTCGGCGAGGGTTTCAGCCTGACCGCCATCGGGCAGGGCGCCCGGCGTTTGTGTGATTACCTGAACATTGCCCTTGAGCAACTGGTTGAGGCGCTGGAGCACCACAGTGATAGGGGCATCAGCCGCTTGCCAATCCTGCCGGCGGCCGAGCGTCAACAGCTGGCAGGTTTCAATGCCACCACCCGTGTGTTCCCCCGCGAGCACACGGTGCAGCGCTTGTTCGAAGCCCAGGCCCACGCACGGCCTGACGCGGTGGCTGCGTTGCACGCTGACGCGGTAATGAGCTACGGCGAACTCAACACCCGCGCCAACCGCTTGGCCCATCACCTGATGAGCCTGGGTGTGCGCCCGGCCGATAACGTCGCGATCCTGCTGCCGCGCTCCCTGGACCTGCTGGTCAGTCAATTGGCGATCCTCAAGTGTGCGGCGGCCTATGTGCCGCTGGACATAAACGCACCCGCCGAACGCCAGGGCTTCATGTTGCAGGACAGCGGCGCGAGCTGGCTGTTGACCCGCAGTGACGCGGCGCTTGAGTTCCCGGCGCGGCGCCTGGATCTGGACACCCTGACCCTGGACCCGCAACCGAGCCACAACCCTGACCTGTCGCAGTCCTCGGACAGCGTGGCGTACATCATGTACACCTCCGGCTCCACGGGCACACCGAAGGGCGTATTGGTGCCTCATCGCGGCATCACACGGCTGGTGCTCAACAACGGTTACGCCGACTTCAACGCCGCCGACCGCGTGGCGTTTGCCTCCAACCCGGCGTTCGACGCCAGCACCATGGATGTGTGGGGCGCGCTGCTCAACGGCGGCCAGGTGCAGGTGATCGACCATTCCACGTTGCTCGACCCCGCTGCATTCGGCCGTGCGCTGCACGGTGCGACGGTGTTGTTCGTGACCACCGCGTTGTTCAACCAGTACGTGCAGATGATCCCCGAAGCCCTGGCCGGCTTGCGCATTTTGCTCTGCGGCGGCGAGCGTGCCGACCCGGCGGCGTTCCGCAGCCTGCTGGCGCAGGCGCCGGGCTTGCGCCTGGTGCATTGCTACGGGCCGACTGAAACCACCACCTACGCCACCACTTACGAGGTGCAGGCGATCGCCGCCGATGCTGACAGCGTGGCGGTCGGTCGACCGATTTCCAACACGCAGATTCATGTGCTGGATGCGTACTTGCAGCCACTGCCGGTGGGCGTGATCGGCGAAATCTGCATCGGCGGTGACGGCGTGGCCAAGGGTTATTTGAACCGGCCGGAGCTGACCGCCGAGAAGTTTGTCGACGACCCGTTCAACCCAGGCGCCTTGATGTACCGCACCGGCGACCTTGGCCGCTGGACAGCGGACGGCTTGCTGGAGTGCATCGGGCGTAACGACGACCAAGTGAAGATCCGTGGTTTCCGCATCGAGTTGGGCGAGATCGAAGCGCGCCTGGCGACCTTGGCGAGCATCCAGGACGTAGTGGTGCTGGCCCGTGAGGACGTGCCCGGTGACCAGCGTCTGGTGGCGTATTTCACCTGGGCTGGCGAGCCCGTAGACGTCGACAGTGTGCGTGCGCACCTGCACGGCCAGTTGCCGGACTACATGCTGCCGTCGGCCTATGTGCCGCTGGCGCAGTTGCCGCTGACGGCCAATGGCAAGATCGATCGCAAAGCCTTGCCGGTTCCGGCGTTGGAGGCCTTGCTCAGCCGCGACTTCGAGGCGCCGGCCGATGCACTGGAGCAGTCGCTCGCCGGCCTGTGGGCCAAGGTGTTGAAACTGGAGCAGGTGGGGCGTCACGACAGCTTCTTTGAGCTGGGCGGGCATTCCTTGCTGGCGATTCGACTGGTCAACCTGATGGAGGCAGCGGGCTTGCAGGTGTCGCTGGCCGAGCTGTTCCAGCACGTCAGCGTGGCCTCGGTGGCGGCGATGTTGCGCCAGCGCACCGGCGAGCCGGTGCGCGACACCTCGCTGATTACCGTGCGCAGCAGCGGCTCGCAGCCGCCGTTGTTTCTGGTGCACGAGTTCAGTGGCATGGACGTGTATTTCCCGGCGCTGGGTCAGCACTTGCCCGGCGACTATCCGATCTACGGCCTGCCGGGCGCGGCACTGGGCGAGGCGCACCTGAACACCATGGAAGGCTTGGCGGCGCGCATGGTCGGCCTGATCCGCGAGGTTCAGCCACACGGGCCCTACCGCGTGGCGGGCTGGTCGTTTGGCGGCGTGCTGGCCTATGAAGTGGCGATGCAATTGCTGGGGCTGGATGAACCGGTAGCGTTCCTCGGCCTGATCGACAGCTACGTGCCGCGCATGACCGACCAAGGCAAGGCGCGCTGGAGTGGGCCGGATGCGCTTAAGCGGCATTTGCTGTTGCAGTGCACGGCGTATTGGAAAGCACAGGGAGGTGTGGATGAACTGGCGAGCCTTGAACAGCTTGAGGCGGGCATTGGACAGCTGGACTTTGCGGGTTTGCTGCAACGCTGTCGCGATCAAGGTCTGCTATACGCGCAAATGGCAGCGGCTACGGACGCGGACCTCTTGAGTTTTATCGAGCGTGAAGTCGGCCACGGGCATGCGCTGGCGCACTACAGCCTGTTCCTGCTGCCGGTGCCGGTGCATCTGTTCAGTGCCCGCGAACGGCCGACCGAGCTGTCGCGGCGCAGTGAGTCGCTGGGCTGGGAAGACGCTTTGGCGCCTGGGCAATTGCGCCGGGTCGAGGTGCCGGGCGATCACCAAAGCATGATGCAGGCGCCGCATATTCAAGGCTTGGGCGCGGCGATGGCGCAGGCCCTGGCCGCGAGTGCGCCGGTGATGGAAGCGGTGCATCAACCGGTGCTGCGCATTCAGAGTGGGCGTGCGGGGTTTGCGCCGGTGTTTTGTGTGCCGGGAGCGGGTGACAGCGTCACCGGGTTTGTGGGGTTGAGCGAGGCACTCGGGCGCGACTGGCCGCTGTTCGGTTTGCAGCCGCGCGGGCTGGATGGAGAGGCGGTGCCCCATAGCCAGGTGGAAGCGGCAGCGCAGTGTTACCTGGCGGCGCTGGCGCACGAGTGTCCGCGTGGGCCGGTGCATCTGGTCGGGCATTCATTTGGTGGCTGGGTCGCGCTGGAGATGGCGCTGCGCTTGCAGGCGATGGGCCGTGAGGTGGCGTCGTTGACGGTGATCGACAGTGAGTCGCCGGGCGGTGCGGGCAAGCCTTATTCGACCACGGCCGCGTTGTTGCGCTTGATTGAGGCCATGCAGTTGTCGGCGGGCAAGTCGCTGGGCATTGACCGGGTGGAGTTTGCCGGGCGCGATGAGGTGGCGCAGCAGCAGTGGTTGCATGCGGGGATGGTGAGCGTGGGGTTGTTGCCGGGGCGTGCCAGTGTGGATGCGATGGCGGGGCCGGCGCGTACTTATGCGGCGGCGTTGCGCACGGTGTATCGGCCGGCGCAGCGGTTCAACGGGGTGGTGCGGTTGGTGCTGGCGCAGGATCCGGCGTTGGATGCGGCGGGTAATCAGCGTGAGCAGGGGTTGATGGTGGAAGGGTGGCGGCGCCAGGGGAACGGGTTGCAGGTTTGGTATGGTGCGGGGAATCACTTTACGTTGCTTAAGGCGCCGAATGTTTTGGGGTTGGCGCGGTGGTGGCTTGAGGGGGTGGTGGTTGGGGAGGTGGTGTCGTGAGGGGGGAATGCCGGGTACATATCCGTTGTTTTTGTGATGGCGACTTAGGGTTCCGCTCTTACAGCGGGTCACTTTTGGCAAACGCCCCAAAAGTAACCAAAAGGTCTGTGCCCCACCACTCGGTGCCTCGCGTAGGCTCGGCATGCCCGCACTCCGGCTTGAATCCGTGGGCCGCCGCGATGGGCCATCCTTGGCCCAGCGCGGCTAACCCGGCGTCCTGCCGGGTTACCCACGGATTCAAGCCTGCGTTCGGCCATCGTGGTTAACGGGGCGCCTCAGATCAAGATCAAAAGCAGAGCACGGCGGCCTAGTAGCCGACCTGAGTGGTTAGATCAAAAGCGAAAAGCGGAGTTGCATATACCTGGGATCTGCTTTTCTGTGGGAGCTGGCTTGCCTGCGATGCAGACACCTCGGTGTGTCAGGCACACCGAGTTGATGCTATCGCAGGCAAGCCAGCTCCCACACTGGACCGTGCCGTTTTAGGCCCTCTTCATCTTTTTATGGTCATTTATGGAAAAGTCAAAGTTTCGCAAAATTGGAATGCTCGCGGTGTTGGCTGTTGCCATTGGCCTGGTGGTGTACACGGTGCAGGCTCCTGCCGATGCGCCGCAGTACCTCACTGCCACGGCTGAGCGCGGTGATATTGAGAATGCGGTGTTGGCCACCGGTTTGCTTGAGGGCATCAAGCAGGTCGATGTTGGCGCGCAGGTGTCGGGGCAGTTGAAGTCGCTCAAGGTCAAGGTCGGCGACAAGGTGAAGAAGGGCCAGTGGTTGGCGGAGATCGACCCGCTGATTCTGCAAAACACCTTGCGTAAAGCCCAGGTGGATGAGGAAAACCTGCAGGCCCAGCGCCGCGCCACGGCGGCGCAGCTCAAGCAGGCCAAGTCGGTGTATGAGCGCTACAAGGGCTTGCAGGTGGATGAGTCGGTATCGCGTCAGGATTTTGAAGACGCCGAGTCCACGTTCCAGGTGCAACAGGCCAACCTGTTGTCCCTGGATGCGCAGATCAAAAGCGCGCATATCCAGATCGATACCGCCAAGGTCAATCTGGCGTACACGCGCATCGTCGCGCCCATTGACGGCGATGTAGTCGGCATCGTCACGCAGGAAGGCCAGACCGTGATCGCCAACCAGTTGGCGCCGGTGCTGCTCAAGCTGGCCGACCTGGACACCATGACCGTCAAGGCCCAGGTGTCGGAGGCCGATGTGATCCATATCAGCCCCGGCCAGCAGGTGTATTTCACCATCCTGGGTGAAGCCGACAAGCGCTACTACGCCAAGCTGCGTGGCACGGAGCCGGCGCCACAGAACTTCCTCGAAACCCAGACCGCCGGTACGCCCAAGCAGAACACCGCGGTGTTTTACAACGCGCTGTTCGACGTGCCTAACCCGGACCATCGTCTGCGCATCGCCATGACCGCCCAAGTGCGTATTGTGCTCGACACTGCCCAGGCGGCCTTGATAGTGCCGGTGGCGGCGCTTGGTGCGCGCAATAACGACGGCACTTACCCGTTACGGGTGCTGGACGCCAAGGGCAAGGCGCTGTCGCGGGATGTGAAAACCGGCATCAATAACAACGTCAAGGTGCAGATCCTGGAGGGCCTGGCCGAGGGCGACAAAGTCGTGATCGGCGACGCCAGCCCAGCTGTGGCGGGGAACTGAGCCATGACCCAACCCCTGTTGGAGCTCAAGGGCATTACCCGCAGTTTCATGGCCGGCGAGCGCGAGTTCATCGCACTCAAGGGCATCGACCTGACGATTCATGCCGGCGAAATGGTCGCGATCATCGGTGCCTCGGGTTCGGGCAAATCCACCTTGATGAATATCCTCGGCGGCCTGGACTACGCCACCGCCGGCAGCTACAAGATCAACGGCATCGAGACCCGCTCGCTGGGCGATGAACAGTTGGCGGAACTGCGCCGGGATTACTTCGGGTTTATCTTCCAGCGCTACCATTTGCTCGCGCACTTGAGCGCCTTGCATAACGTGGAAATGCCGGCGATCTACGCCGGTACGCCCGAGAGCCAACGGCACAGCCGGGCGCGCGACCTGCTCACGCGCCTGGGCCTGGCGGGGCACACCACCCACCGCCCGAGCCAGCTCTCCGGTGGCCAGCAACAGCGCGTAAGTATCGCCCGGGCCTTGATGAATGGCGGTGAGGTGATCCTCGCCGACGAGCCCACCGGCGCCCTCGACACCCACAGCGGCAAGGAGGTGATGCGCATCCTCGCCGAGCTGCACGCGGCCGGGCACACGGTGATTATCGTCACCCACGACCCCAAGGTGGCGGCGAACGCCCAGCGGATTGTCGAGGTGTGCGATGGTGAAATAGTCAGCGACAAGTCCAATGACAGTGTGGGGCTGGATTTGCCCAGCGAAGCGCCGATTGAGCCCAAGCGCAGCGGCGCTCGGCGCCTGGTGGCGAGCCTGGGGTTGTTCAAGGAGGCCTTCAATATGGCCTGGGTCGCGCTGATTTCCCATCGCATGCGTACCTTGCTGACCATGCTGGGTATTGTCATCGGCATTACCTCGGTGGTGTCGATTTCAGCGATCGGCGAGGGGGCCAAGCGTTATGTGCTCAAGGACATCCAGGCGATTGGCAGCAACACCATCGATATCTTTTCCGGCACCAGTTTCGGCGACAGTCGTGCGTCGGCCATCGAGACGTTGATGCCGTCGGATGTGGAGGCGTTGAATCAACTGTATTACGTCGACAGCGCCACGCCGGTGGTAGGGCGCAACCTGTTGCTGCGCTTTGGCAATATCGACCTGGATGCGCAGGTGAATGGCGTCAGTGATCGGTATTTCAAAGTGAAGGGGCTCAAGCTCGAAGCCGGGATTGCCTTCAGTGAAAGTGATGCGCGGCGTCAGGCGCAGGTGGTGGTGATTGACCACAACACTCGGCATCGCCTGTTCGGGCCGAACGTGGACCCACTGGGGCAGGTGATTTTGGTTGGGAACCTGCCGTGTACGGTGATCGGGGTGACGGCTGACAATAAAAACATGTTCGCTGCCAGTAAGGCGTTGAACGTGTGGGTACCTTATGAAACGGCGGCGGGGCGGCTGTTGGGGCAGCGGCATCTGGACAGCATTACCGTGCGTATCAAGGATGGGCAGCCGAGCAAGGTGGTGGAAGACAACGTTAACAAGCTGATGCTGCAGCGGCATGGGACCAAGGATTTTTTCACCAATAACCTTGATAGCATCATGCAGACGGTGCAGAAAACCAGCCGCTCCCTGGCGCTGCTGTTGTCGCTGATTGCGGTGATTTCGTTGTTGGTGGGTGGGATTGGGGTGATGAATATCATGCTGGTGTCGGTCACTGAGCGCACCCGTGAGATTGGGATTCGCATGGCGGTGGGGGCGCGGCAGTCGGATATTCGCCAGCAGTTTCTGGTGGAGGCGGTGATGGTGTGTTTGATCGGCGGGGTTATTGGGATTTCGTTGTCTTACGCCATTGGGTATCTGTTTTCGCTGTTTGTGAAGGAGTGGGAGATGGTGTTTTCCGTGGGGTCGATTGTGACGGCGTTTGCGTGTTCGACGTTGATCGGGATTGTGTTTGGTTTTGTGCCGGCACGGAATGCGGCTCGGTTGGACCCGATTGAGGCACTGGCGCGGGATTGATTTTTGTTGGTAGTGTTTGATGGGGGTGGGGGGTGGTTTGCTGGTGTACATATCCGTTGCTGCGGTAACGGCTGAGTAGGGTTCCGCTCTTACAGCGGGTCACTTTTGGCAAACGCCCCAAAAGTAACCAAAAGGTCTGTGCCCCACCACTCGGCACCTCGCTTAGGCTCGGTGTGCCCTCACTCCGGCTTGAATCCGTGGGCCGCCGCGATGGGCCATCCTTGGCCCAGCGCGGCTAACCCGGCGTCCTGCCGGGTTACCCACGGATTCAAGCCTGCGTTCGGCCATCGTGGTTAACGGGGCGCCTCAGATCAAGATCAAGATCTACAGCACGGCGGCCTGAAAGCCGACCTGAGTGGTTAGATCAAAAGCGAAAAGCGGATTTGCATACACCTGGGATCTGCTTTTCTGTGGGAGCTGGCTTGCCTGCGATGCAGACACCTTGGTGTATCAGGTGCACCGAGTTGATGCCATCGCAGGCAAGCCAGCTCCCACCTTAGACCGAGTATGGCTCTGCTGTTGCTGTTGCTGTTGCTGTTGCTCCGGCCCTTACATCCTTTTCGATGACGAAGTCAGCGGTCTTTTGATCTGCGCTTTTGATCTTGATCTGAAATCGCCCCGTTAAACACGATGGCCGGAATCTGACAGTGATTTGGGGGGTAAACCGGCAGGGATGCCGGTTTAGCCGCGCTGGGCCAAGGATGGCCCATCGCGGCGGCCCCCCAAATCACTGGCGGATTGCGGGCATGCCGAGCCACAGCGAGGCACCGAGTGTTGGGGCGTGTACGGGACAACCACATGGGTTACACAAAAGTGCATTCACATAGGTAACACTTTGAGTGAAATATAGCCGTCCTTGTCTGCATTCCTCGCATCCACTTGTCCGAGGATCACTGGGCCGAAAATAACAGCCCACACATCGTCGCTCAGCATCTCCATTCCAGTAGTCTGGTATTTCAGTAAATGCCCCACATAAATCCGCAGACCTGACCGATAAATCATCCCGTTTGAGTCAGTCCGGTAACACTCAATATGACTTGCATAACCCATCTCCGGCAGTTTCTCAGGATAGGCTCGAGGTGAAGGTGAATAGCATGAAGCCGGTGTTTTCTGGCTCAGCGCTTCATGCCCTCGCTCGTAATTGTAGTGCTGTATGAAACGATCAAAGTGTTTCTGCTGAGACTCCCAAGCAACCGCAGGTGGATTGGGCAAAGTGCTTTTCAGTGTTCGGTGCATACGCTCGTGCCGGCCATTTTGGTCTGGCCGACCAGGCTCGATACGCTCTGGAATGATCCCCAGCCGTAGCCACCAGATCGACAACTGTGACAGCCCTCCGCGCCCTGTGCTGGCAAACGGCACTCCGTTGTCAGTACGGATCCGCTCAGGCAAACCATACTCGCGAAACACCCGTTCGAACGTCTCTTGGGTCTCCTTGAAATTGGTGCTGGGCATGCTCTGACAGGCAAGCAAGAAGCGACTGGCATGGTCCATGATTGTTAGCGGATAACACCATACGCCCGCACCTGTCAGGTACTGGCCTTTGTAGTCAGCGCTGAAAAGCTGATTAGGTACATCTGCCTTACGTAACGGTTTTGGATAGACAGCAACCTTTGGCCGCAGGGGTCGCGGCGTGATCAGATCGGCTGCTTTGAGGACGTTATAAATAGTCGTTTTCGAGGGCGGATCCTGGTCAGGAAAACGCCTTATCAAATCACTCTGGATCTTTTTCGGACCAGGGATTGTCTCGCCTATAGAACGAAGTTCGATAATCGCCTGCTTTACCGTCAAAGGCACCACATAAGTCTGGTGGTGCCGACGGCGACTACGCTCATCAAGCCCGCTGGGGCCTTCTGCTTTGTATCGCTCGATCCACTTGTAGCCGGTCTTTCGGCTGATTTCATAGTCTCGACATAGCTGGCTAAGGCTGTGTTTTCCAGTCAGGTATTCAGCGACAAACATCACTTTGAGGTCCATAGGTTTCAGCTCTTTCCAGGGCATGGTCAGATCCTCACGAAATCGACCCTGCCAGTTAAAAACTGTTACCTATGTGCGTGAACTGATTTGTAACCCATGTGGGTGAGTCATACCCGCGAAGACTTTTTGGTTACTTTTGTGTCTCTATGTACGGACCGGACACATGGTTGACGGGTGTGCGGGGACATGGTGGACACTTCTCGGCGAAGCCAGCTTCGCCGGGAGGCCATCATGCCCTGGAACACGAGAGACGCCATGAGCCTAAAACAAGAGT